>CAYZAR010000013.1:0-16898 GCA_964476455.1 uncultured Micavibrio sp. | reverse complement strand
GGGAATATCCCTCTTAACAGCCAAAGGCTTTAAGGTTATCCCAACAGGAATCGAGCATGGAACCCTGACAGTGGTGGTAGGGGGTCTCCCTTTTGAAGTGACGACGTTGCGGCGGGATGTGTTAACCGATGGTCGCCGCGCCGTAGTGGCCTACACAAAAGATTGGCGTGAAGATGCGGCACGACGCGACTTTACGATGAATACGCTTCTTGCCGATTTAGAGGGAAATATTTACGACCCGCTTGGGCGAGGGTTGGCCGACCTCGAAAAACGTCAAGTTCTCTTTGTGGGGGACCCAGACCAGAGGATCAAAGAAGATTATTTGCGTATTTTGCGCTTCTTCCGTTTTCATGCTCTTTATGGGGAGGGGGATCCCGATGCGGAAGCCTTGGCGGCTTGTGAGAGATGGGCTTCTCATATATCCAAGCTTTCTAAGGAACGGGTGAGCGCAGAGTTTCTCAAAATTGTAGGGGCCTCCAATGCTGTTTCTGTCCTGACTTTAATGCGCCGCCATAACATATTGAATAATCTTGTTACAAATCGTTTTGATCCTGCTCTCATGGAGAGGAGATTGGCAGGCCTATCGGCAGAAGATGGGGAAGGGGGAGACGCTGAATTGGCGGCCAGACTCTTTATGGTGGGTGGAGTTCACCCGCCTTATTTTCAAAATTTTGAAGAATCTCTGCGTCTTTCAAATCGTTTGAAAGGCTTAATGTTCTCTTTGTCAAACGCCTTTGAACAGATTGAAAAAATTGAAGAATTTACTTTGAAACTCTTGCTCTATCGTTATGGGCGCGAAGTGGCAATGCAGGCTCTGCGGGTCAGGCTAGCGGTTGAGAAGGACAGCTCAGATCGCTGGATTAAGTTTTTGAAAAGTGAAAAACAGCCGGAATTTCCTGTACGGGGAGAGGATCTTCTGCGGGCGGGGTTTTCGTCTGGACCAGAAATGGGAGTTCATCTAAAGGCTCTTGAAAAAAAATGGATAGAATCTGGGTTTTGTTTGAGCTTTTCAGAGTTGATGAGCCCGTCATAATGGTATGGTTTAACAAGAAGTTTGTCGCAAAGCTTCGGAGAGGACGATGGCTCCGGCCATTGCCACGTTGAAGGAGCGCGTCGCGGGAGACATGGGAATCGTCACGCGGTCGGGAATCTGGGCATGAATTTCACCTGGAACGCCTGCGCTTTCTCGGCCAAGAAGCAAAATGTCGTTTTCCCTAAAACAAAAGCTTGTATAGGGCAGGTCTGATTTTGTGGTCAGAAGGACAATCCGAGACTCTGGAAAATTTCGGCAAAACGCATCCCACGAGGAATGACGGCGCAAAGTCACATGGTCAAAATAATCCATGGCGGACGCTCTTATTTTCCTCTCATCCCACGGAAAGCCAAACGGTTCAATGAGTTCCAGCGGAACATTAAACCCTGCGCAAAGCCGCATGAGGGCTCCGGTGTTTTGGGGAATATCGGGTTGAAAAGCGGCAAGTCTCATAAGGGCGATGTATCATGTCCACCGGAATAACGTCAACTTATTCAGGAGGGGATGGATTTTAGCGGCAGAAAAGTTTAGTTTCAGAAGATTGATTCGGGGGAGTCTTTGCGGACTTTTCGCGTCTTTGTGCTAACCAACTATAACCTCGCGAACGATTTATAAGCTATGACGGTTTCAGACGATAATTCTTCTCAATCCTCTTGTACGCCTTGCGCACAAGAGTGTGGCTCTGACGGGACGACCCGTCGTGATTTTTTATTTATGACAGCAGGGGCGATGGCTGCGATTGGTGCGGGCTCAGTTGTCTGGCCCTTCATTGACCAAATGAATCCGGCGGCAGATACGCTCGCACTTTCCACTACTGAGGTGGATATTTCTTCGGTTCAGGAAGGTCAGGCCATTACGGTTATGTGGCGCGGCAAGCCTGTTTTTATTCGCCACCGGAGCGCAGAGGAAATCAAAGCCGCTGCTGAGGTTGATGTTACAACGCTTCGCCACAAAGAGGCGGACGATAAGCGGGTGCAAAAGCCTGAATGGCTGATTTTGGTGGGGATTTGTACACATCTTGGCTGTGTACCCTTGGGGCAGAGAACCGGCGAAAGTCGGGGAGAATTTGGCGGGTGGTTCTGTCCGTGTCACGGGTCGGCCTATGACACATCGGGTCGCATTCGCAAGGGGCCTGCTCCTAAAAATCTTGAAGTTCCCACCTATACCTTTGTCACGGACACGCTGGTTCGTATCGGCTAATTTTTTACCAAAAGCGCATGGAGCTTAATACGATGGCCTCAAGTTCTCGCACCTCTTTTGAAAATCCTGTTGTGGAATGGATTGATTCCCGTCTGCCCATTTTTACGATGATGAGCAAAGAATACGGTGTTTTCCCAACGCCAAGAAATTTCAATTACTTCTGGAACTTTGGCGCGATTGCTATGTTCATGCTGGTTACGATGATTGTCACCGGCATTGCACTTGTGATGAATTACGCTCCCAATACTGGCATTGCCTTTGATGCCGTTGAACGCATTATGCGCGATGTTAATTACGGCTGGCTGCTTCGTTATATCCACATGAACGGGGCGTCTTTCTTCTTTATCGCGGTGTATATTCACATTTTTCGTGGGATGTATTACGGCTCTTACAAGAAACCGCGTGAGCTGCTCTGGATATTCGGCGTGGTCATTTTTCTGCTCATGATGGCAACGGCCTTTATGGGCTATGTCTTGCCGTGGGGACAAATGAGTTACTGGGGAGCCACGGTTATTACCAATTTGTTCTCGGCGATTCCAGTGGTTGGTAAAACCGTTGTTGAATTTCTTTGGGGCGGGTTTTCGGTTGATAATCCAACCCTGAACCGCTTTTTTGCGCTTCACTACCTCTTGCCTTTTGTCATTGTTGGGGTTGTGTTCCTTCACGTTTGGGCTCTCCATGTGACGGGGTCCAACAATCCTAGCGGTATTGAACCTAAGAGTGAGAAAGATACCCTTCCTTTTCATCCCTATTATACAATGAAAGATAGCTTTGGTTTGGTTGTCTTCTTGATTGTTTACGCAGTCTTTGTCTTTTTCATGCCGAATGCTTTGGGACATCCTGACAATTATATCCCTGCAAACCCGTTGGTAACGCCAGCCCACATTGTACCCGAGTGGTACTTCCTTCCGTTTTACGCCATTTTGCGGGCTGTGAACTTTGACATTGGGATTCCTTTCACGGACGTTATTTTAATTGAAGCCAAGCTGGGTGGGGTTTTGGCGATGTTTGGCTCAATCGCTCTACTCTTGGTCATGCCTTGGCTTGATAAGCATCCGGTTCGTTCGGCGCGGTATCGGCCCTTGTTTCGGGTTGCTCTCCTCTTTTTTGTTCTTGCGGTGTTTGTTTTGGGGAAAGTCGGAGGAATGCCTGCGGATACACCCCTTTTCCCAATTGGATCATTTGAGTTTACCACGACCCATGTGGCTCAGATCATGACTTTGTATTACTACGGATTTTTCCTTGTTCTGTTACCCCTTTTGGGGCGCATTGAAAAAGCAAAACCAATGCCGGCAAGCATTCATGAATCTGTTCTGGGGTGTTGCGGCTCTTGCAAGTCATAGGGTGAAAATGATGAAAAAAACCATTCAGTTGACCGCTCTTGCTCTGGTCCTTTTGTCTGCTTCGGCCTCTTATTCGGCAGAAGCTTCTGGAGCTGCCGAACCCGAATTGACCGTGATGGACTGGTCTTTTTCGGGGCCATTTGGAACCTATGACAAGGCTTCTTTGCAGCGTGGGTTTCAGGTGTACCGCGAAGTGTGCGCGAACTGCCATAGCCTCAAGCGGGTGGCTTATCGGAATTTGACGGCTTTGGGCTACAGCGAAGAACAGGTCAAAACCATTGCCGGAGAAGTCACTGTGATGGACGGTCCCAACGATGAAGGGGAAATGTTTGAGCGTCCGGCGCGGCCTAGCGATAAAATCAAGTCTCCTTTTGCCAACGACAAAGCGGCGATGGCAGCCAACAACGGAGCTTTGCCTCCTGACTTATCTTTGATTACCAAGGCGCGTCATGGCGGGGCCGATTATGTGTACGGGGTTCTGACTGGCTATGCGGCTGCGCCAGAAGGTGTCGCTCTCTCGGACACTCAGTACTACAACAAAGCAATGTCTGGTCATATTATTTCTATGCCTGCCCCTCTTTCGAACGGTCAGGTCACCTACACGGATGGAACAGCTCAGACGTTGGGGCAATACGCCAAGGATGTTAGCAGTTTTTTGACATGGGCGGCAGAACCAGAGATGGAACAACGCAAGCGCATGGGGGTTAAAGTCGTTTTATTCCTCTTCGCTTTTGCTGGAATTATGTATGCTGTTAAAAAGACTGTTTGGAAAAAGGCCCACTGAACCAAGGAGGCTCTCATTTCTACTCAAAACCCCAAAGAAATTTTGATGAAGGCCAAGGTCTATCGGTTTACGTCGCTGTTGTTTTTGACCATTGGGATTATTCTCTTTTGTGTCATGTATATTAAAAACGTTGATGGTCGCTTGGCGGAAGCTTTGCGGAACCCGTTGACCATCTTTATCTTTTTGGTTCCTTTTGTGCCTGCTGCTGTGTTGAGTCTTCTTGCAGACCGAGCTGAAAAGAAATACTCCGATGCTATGTCTTCAACTAAACAAGCTCAAAAGAAATAATAATAAGCCTATATCTTCTGAAACTTGTTGGAGGGTGAGGATCGGTCTTGAGCCGATGCTTTCTTACAGGTACGATATAAAGTAGAATATCAAAAATCGCAGTGTGTTCATGCCAAGTCTTATTCTGTTACACATTATTGGAGGGGTTTGTCTGCTGCTGTTCGGATTGCGTCTGGTTCGAACAGGGGTGATGCGTGCCTTTGGGGTGCAATTGCGGCAGGCAGTGTCCTATAGCACACGGAATCGCTTATTCGCGTTTTTAACAGGGATCGCGGTTACGGCCATTTTGCAAAGTTCAACGGCCACAACCATGATTATTTCCAGCTTTGCTGGACAGGGTTTGATCGGGACAACGCCAGCTTTGGCGGTCATTCTTGGTGCGGATGTAGGAACGACCTTGGTTGCTCAGGCTTTGACGCTTAACTTGTCGTGGCTTTCTCCTGTGTTGGTGATTGTTGGGTATGTCTTTTACTCTGCCCATGAACAGGCAGGGGCGCGGCGTCAAGTTGGCCGCGTTTTTGTCGGGTTGGGCCTGATTTTGCTGTCGCTCCATTTGATTAAGGACGCAGCAGGTCCGCTTAAAACGTCTGAAGTTTTACCGCTTATTTTGCGGCCTCTTGCGTCTGATCCATTTTTGTCTGTTCTGTTTGGGGCCTTGCTGACGTGGATGTTTCACTCATCATTGGCGATTGTTTTGTTGCTCATGTCTTTGGTCCATACCGATGTCATTTCCCTTCATTTGGCAATCGTCATGGTATTGGGTGCGAATATTGGCAATGTTATTGCACCGTTGATGTCGAGCTTAAAAGACCCTCCTCAGGCAGCTCGTATTCCAGCCGGAAACTTGATTATGCGGTTGATCTCGGTTTTGGTGGTGCTTGTGTTTCTTGGCCCAATCAGGGGATGGATTGACACCTTGCCGTTAGATCCAGCATGGATTCTGGTCAATTTTCACATGGTTTTTAATGTCGTTCTCGCTCTTGTATTTCTACCCTTTCTTGGGATGGTGTCTGATTTGGTTACAAAAGCCATTCCGGAGAAGGTGGATCGTGACGATCCTGCGCGGCCTCAATATCTGGATGATCGCGTTTTGGATACTCCTACCGTGGCTCTTACCAATGCATCGCGGGAAGTCTTGCGGATTGCTGATTTGACGGACCAAATGCTGCAACAGGTTTGGGAAGCCTTCCAAAAGGGAGATGACGCAATCATTGAGAAAATCAAACAGACCGACACGGTAATTGATAAACTCTATCGGGCTCTGAAGGCTTATCTGGTTCGCATTACCCAAGAAACCATGAATGACAGCGAGGGAAAACGTCATTTTCAAATTTTGACTTTTGCTACCAACCTTGAACACGTTGGAGATATTATTGATCGGAACTTGCTGGTTCTTGCTGAAAAGAAAATCCGTGACAAAAGCAGCTTTTCTCTAGAAGGGAAAACTGAGCTGAATAATTTGTTCCAACTCGTCCTGGATAGTGTGCGGCTGGCGCAGACAGTTTTTATATCGGGTGATACACGTTTGGCACGGCAGTTGGTGGAGGATAAGGCTGTTATTAAACGGGCCGAAAAAGAGGCCTCGTTTAACCACTTGGCGAGACTCCAGCTTGGCGTTCCCGAAACCATTGCAACCAGCGATCTACACATGGACATTATCCGTGACTTGCGGCGGATCAATAGCTTGATGGCTTCGATTGCCTACCCTATTCTTGATGATGCCGGAGAGTTGCGGCGGTCTTTGCTCAAACCTGTTCGTGGAGAATTTGGCAAGCAAGCAGCAGTGGATTCTGCCTTGCCAGAGGATGAAAGTGAAGAAGGGGAATAACCGTATGTCTCACAAGATAAAAGATCAAGCTACCCAGATATTGATTCCTCTCGGGGTGAAAGCAGGGGAGCTCAACCAAGATTCTGGTTTATCTGTTTTCTCGCCAATTGATGGGAGTCTGCTGGCCAAAGTAAAAATATCATCAACGCGCGATGTTCACTCGGCTATTGAACGATCAAGAACAGCATTTTTGGAGTGGCGGCAGGTTCCGGCTCCGCAGCGGGGAGAGTTGGTTCGCCTGTTTGGCCAAGAACTTCGTGAGGTTAAGGCGGAGCTTGGTCGTCTCGTGACAATTGAATGCGGGAAAATCGTCAGCGAAGGTTACGGCGAAGTTCAAGAGATGATTGATATTTGCGATTTTGCTGTGGGGCTGTCTCGCCAGCTTTATGGGCTCACTATTGCTTCGGAACGTGCGGGACACCATATGCGCGAGACGTGGCATCCTTTGGGGCCTGTCGGGGTGATTTCTGCCTTTAACTTTCCTGTAGCGGTTTGGGCGTGGAATGCGGCTCTGGCGTTAGTGTGCGGAAACTCTGTGCTGTGGAAACCTTCGGAGAAAACACCCCTGACGGCCTTGGCGTGCGGAGCAATTTTCAAGAGGGCCCTGCAAAAATTTCGTGATTCAGGGCACAGCGCACCAGAGGGCCTATGTGAAATTGTGATCGGTGGGCGTGATGTTGGCGAAGTGATTGCCTCCCACCCTTTGATTCCTCTGGTGAGTGCCACAGGCAGTACGCGCATGGGACACGCGGTTGGAAAAATCACCTCAGATCGTTTTGGCCGCAGCCTGTTAGAGCTTGGGGGAAACAATGCCATGATTGTTGCGCCATCGGCTGACCTTGATATGGCGGTGAGGTCCATTGTGTTTAGTGCGGTCGGAACGGCTGGGCAACGATGCACATCGCTGCGCCGTTTGATTGTTCATGAAAGTGTGGTAGATCGCTTGCTGCCGTCTTTGGTCAAAGCCTATGAGTCTTTGCCTAGCGGAAATCCACTGGTCGAAGGAATCTTGATCGGCCCCCTGATTGATGCTGATGCAAGAGAGCGTATGCGTGAGGCCGTTCAGGCTGCCAAAAGTCAAGGTGGGCAGGTTTTGACCGGAGAAGGGGACATCACAGTTGAGGGATGCGAGGGCGGGTGTTATGTTCGGCCTACGATCATTCGAATGCCCGCCCAATCAGAAGTCGTTTGCCATGAAACTTTCGCGCCGATCTTGTATGTACTGACTTACCAGACTTTGGAGGAAGCTATTGCCCTCAATAATTCTGTCCCGCAAGGCTTGTCGTCTTGTATCTTCACGTTGGATATTCGTGAATCTGAAATGTTTCTTTCGGCTGTAGGGAGCGATTGCGGCATTGCCAATGTTAATATTGGTCCAAGTGGAGCTGAAATCGGTGGAGCTTTCGGTGGAGAGAAAGAGACCGGCGGCGGACGCGAGAGCGGCTCTGATTCGTGGAAGATTTACATGAGACGGCAAACACAAACCGTAAACTACTCGACGGCCTTGCCTTTGGCTCAGGGGGTCGTGTTTTTATAAAAATCGTTCGGCCTGTTAAACCTCGTTTAACATTTTCGCCGTTATACTGAAAATATGGTTGTCATTTCGCAGGTGCACACTTCCTGACCGCTTGAGACAGTACGGGACCCAATCCTTTTGACAGGAGGGTCGTAAGTTGTTGTTTTTTCGGCGTGATGGAGGTTATAAAATTTCCCAACAAAAATTTGTTTGGAAACTTTATTCCATGAGGCGTATGATAAGGCCTGTTCACATCACAACAAAGGAGAATGCTATGACACTGGCTCTAAGTTCGTCTTCTCGGTCTTCCCGTCTTGAGTCTTTACGCGCGAAACATCTCGCGGTTGATACCGAGATAGATACGTTGAGCCGTCACCCATCAGTCTCAGATCAGGAACTCCGCCGCCTAAAGCGTGTGAAGCTTGGGCTTAAGGAGCAGATCGAACATATTAGCTAGAGTCGGGGTGTGTGGGCTGTTAGCGGGATAAAGTCCGTTAGGTGACCTCACGTTCAGGCTTTTCAGTTTTGGAATTGTAGGACGGCCCGGTTGATCCCGGGCCTCCTTTTTTTACGAAGCAGATTTGAGGAAGTTCGAGAAGTCAAATTTTGACTTGTTTTCACTGCTTGGGGCATCTTCAGTTGAAGCTGTGGCAGCCGCCAAGCGTTTAGCTGCTTCAACATCAGGATCTTTGCCTTGAGCTTTGAGTCCCTTGCGGGACGCTTTGTCCAGCTCCTGATAAGAACACAAACCCAATTCCGCAGGGTGGCGTGGCCGGAAATTGGCGGCGTTGGGGTGAGAGCGGTCCCGAATAGCCTGAATAGTTGGCTTTGTTGTTCCAACCAGCTTGCAGATTTGGGCATCGCTGATTTCAGGATTGTGTTTGAGAATATAGGCAATAGCATCTGGTTTGTCGTTGCGTTTGGCCACAGGAGTATAGCGCGGACCTTTGGCGCGGACTTTGAGAGAAGGGCCGTCTTGTTTCAAGATTTGTAATTGGGCCGATTCATCTTTTTCGCAACGAGCAATTTCTTCGGCGGTGAGTTCACCTGCCAGAATTGGGCTTTCGCCGATAATTCCTTTTCCAACCTCCTCGTCAGCCAAAGCACCGATCTCAATGCTATGGAGACCAGTGTAAAGGGCAATCTGGTCGAAGCTCAGGGTTGTGTTTTCAATTAGCCATACGGCACTGGCCTTTGGTTTTAGGGGCTTGTTCATATCAATTTCAGACATTTCTGACTCCGTTAAAAAATAGTGTCCTATGCTCCGGCCAGAAACGGACAAAGCCCGAGTCCTGCCGATCCGTTCCCTTCGGATCCACATGGTCAAGATAACCAAGTTGTATGGGATTGAGGAAGACTATAATCGCCTTTGTCTGAAAGTGCAAGAATTTGAGGGGAAAGAATTTTTACTGATATAAACAAAAGGGGAGAGCCCATTTCCTGCTTTTCGGTAATAGCCATGGTAAAACGTCCACTTATGACGGTATTCTAAAAACTTGACAGAATCAATTTTTCATAGTAAGAAAGCTGGATAGGATTTTAGCGATCAAGCACCCGAGTAACCCGAATAAAATGAGGAAAAACAACCATGGCGCATAATTCAGATATGATGGATATGATGGATATAATGAGAGGTTTGAGGGAATCTGATACCGAAAAGGCTATCGGTATTTTTAAAGGCATAGTCCGCAGAAATCTCTATGTTCCGAAGGCTCACTTCAATTGGGGTTATTGCTATGCCGAGTTGGCGGATCAACAAGGGAAACAAGATTCTGATCAATGGCCAATTTGGAGCCCAAATGAGTGCATCGCGGAGTTCCATCTGGGCGCAGGGATGAAGTTTGCACGCTTGGGCAAACAGGAAGTAGCCCTATTCCATTTAAGAAAGGCTTTCATTCTGGCGCACAGAAGTGGAAACCTAACGGGTGAAGATTTTTGTTTCACCTTGAGTGATGCTGTAAGGGAAGCCACAGAGCATCCGCCAGTTGAAACGTTTCAAAAGTGGGTTCCATCTGGATTTTAATTAGCTGTGGAGGGCCATGATGATTTTTCCGATATGCGTGCCTTTTGCGAAAAATTCATGAGCTTTTGCCGTCTCTGCTAAGGGAAAGCGAGCAGAAATGACTGGCGCGATGGTTTCGTCTATCACACGGGGCCAGAATTTTTTCAAAATGATTTGGTGAAGGGCTGTTTTTTCCTCTAGCCCGTCATGGCGTAGCATGGACCCTGTAATGGTTAGGCGTTTTTTCATGAGAGTAGGGATGTCAATCACCGAGGATCGCCCCTCCAGAAAAGCGATGCTAACATGGCGTCCGCCAAAGGCCATAAGGGAAAGGTCGCGGGTCAACGTCCCCCCTCCCGCCATATCTAAAACAACATCTGCAGGATCATCTTTGAGGGCAGCGGAAATATCATCCGTTTTGTAGTTCAGGGCGTGGGTCGCGCCCAATGTTCGGCAAAAAGAGACTTTTTCCTCTGATCCGGCTGTGGCGGATACGCGGGCTCCGGCAGAGCGGGCCATCTGAATGGCCAGAGTTCCAATTCCCGACGCGCCGCCATTGATAAGCAGGTGTTCACCAGATTTGAGCCCACCCAGAACAAAAACGTTTTTGGTCACGGTATAAAGGGCCTCGGGCAGGGCGGCGGCGTCTTCTATCGCAAGCTTTCCAGATATACTAAGACACAAGGCTGCAGGGGCCGTGACATATTCAGCATATCCTCCCCCGGCAAGTAGGGCACACACGGGCTGTCCTACCAAGCTGGTTTCAACGTCTGGACCAACTGAATCGATGTAGCCTGAAACTTCAAGGCCGGGAATATCTGTCACGCCTTGAGGCGGGGGGTGTTGTCCCATGCGTTGTAAAATATCGGCACGGTTCATGCCCGCAGCCACAACCCGAATCAAAACCTCTCCGTTTTGGGGGACGGGGCGAGGACGTTCGGTCAGATGAATAACATCTGGTCCGCCGGCAGAGAGAAATTGAATGGCTTTCATGGTGGATTGCTCTTTCCTTCTGTCCATCTTATTATTTTGGCGAGAAAGAGGGAAGATTGATGTTTGATGATGAAAATGAGCCGCGCCTTGCCAAGAAGGTTTTGAAGAAGCTTGATGGAATGTCCATTGATGAACTGACTGCCTATGTGCAGGAGATGAAAGACGAGATCGAACGGGCCCAAGCGGAAATTAAACGGAAAGAGGCTCATATGAATGCTGCATCTAGCCTTTTCAAAAGCAAGTCCAACCAATAGGGAAGGTTCTAAAAATGACTCCAGATACTAAAAAAGTTGCTTTGATTACCGGATCAACAAGTGGGATTGGGCTTGCAGTCGCACGGGTTCTCGCTTCCGCCGGGTTTAACATTGCTCTCAATGGGTTTGGTAAGGCCGAAGAGATTGAGGCTGTTCGACAGGACATTGAAAAAACATACGGGGTGCGGACTATTTTTTGCGCGGCGGATATTAGCCAATACGAAGAAGTGGCTGCGATGGTTGAAGATGTCGAGGCGCGGCTTGGGAGTTTAGATGTTCTGGTCAACAATGCGGGTATTCAATTCACGTCTCCGGCTGAAGAGTTCCCCATCGAAAAATGGAAGCAGATGATTGACATCAACCTTTCAGGTGTTTTCTACGGCATTCGGGCCGCGCTGCCTGCCATGAAAAAACGTGGTTATGGCCGGATTGTCAATATTGCTTCGGTGCATGGGGTGGTGGCTTCGATCAACAAAACGGCCTATGTCGCGGCCAAGCATGGGGTGGTGGGCTTGACCAAGGTGGTTGCTCTCGAAAATGCGCGCTTGAATATTACTTGTAATGCCGTGTGTCCCGGGTGGGTTCTAACTCCCTTGGTGCAAAAACAGATTGAAGACCGTGCCAAAGCTGGCGGGGTCAGTGTTGAGCAAGCCTCGATTGATTTGCTGAGCGAGAAACAACCCAATGCCAGATTTGCCACGCCAGAGGAGGTGGGCGAGCTGGTCCGCTATCTGGTTTCCGATGCGGCGCGGGGTATTACGGGAACGGTGCAAGTGATTGATGGCGGCTGGTCTGCCCAGTAAATCAGGGATACACGTTTTTTTTGACGATATGATTGACCGCGCAGACCCAAACCTATACTGTGTGGGTCTTATTTCTGCTTAGGGATTACATCATGGACGAAATCGAAAAACGCCTTCGCGAAACGGCTGATAATTGTGTTACAGCCTACGAAGTTTGGGGAAAATCCAAAAAGAATGCGGAAGCCCGCGAACGCTTGCAAGAAGCGGTTCATGAGCTGCGAAAAGTGGCGGCTCGTCTTGAGATCGAAGTAGCGGTTTCTGAACGGGATGAAATGACCCAGCGGCATATTCCAATTCCTCCGCATCGTGCTTCGCGCCGTCATTCATCAGAAGGGGGACTTCCTGACTTTATCACCGAAGGGGCTGGAAACAGTTCTGAGGATGAGGGAAATAATGCTGGCAATGCGGCTCCTCGTCCTCCTCATTCGGGGGGAGGAGATGATCGTCCACCGCGTGTGCCCGGGCGGTATCAGGGCTCGCGCCGTCCACAAATGCGCCGTCCATCCGAAGGTTCAGGGAACGAGTAAGCGGATAATGGTTCTTTCCCTAAAGAACGTCCGTCAGGCTGACTTGGCCTGAGCCTCGTTCGAGTGGGGTTTGCTGGCTCTCGTGGGGAGCCCAGCCGATCACAAAAATGATTTCAAAACTTGCGCCAATTCTCCCTGTGGCATCGGGAAATTTTTCGGCATACAAAGCCTTGGCTGCGGCAAAAACCGAAGAAGGAGTAAAAGTCTTTCGCCGATCATGGAGAGCGTTTTGTTCTCCCATGCCGCGCAAATCTGCCATGAGATGAAAAATATCTCGGTACGAGACTGTCAAAATTTCAGAGTCAACGACTGGCAAAGAAAACCCCGCTCTTTGTAACAATCCTCCCATTTGAGGTTTGTCAATCAAGGGGACAACGCGGGGGCTGGCTCCCCCTAATGTTTGTAATTCAGCTTCAAGAAGAACGCTTCGCAATTCGTGGAGAGTTTCTCCACCAAACAGGCAACCCAAAAATAAGCCATCTGGTTTCAAGGCGCGGCGAATTTGGATCAAAAAGCCAGGAAGGTCATTGACTGTGTGAAGGTCCAGAATACTGATAGCTAAATCTTGACTAGCATCTGCAATGGACAGAGCCTCACAGTCCGCAGTTTGTATTACAACAGTGTCAGTATTCAGGGATGCGATGAAATTTTCACTAGATAGCCTATTGGTGAGCAAACAAGTTTTGAAGTTGCGCCGTATGTCGCGTAGTCGTTCGATAATTTGTCCTTCGCACCAATCGAAGATAAACCGGTGGTGAGAAAATTTTTTGGCTGCTCTGTTTCGGTGCTGCTGGATATGAGAGCGATTAAAAATTTGGGGGCAAGAGGAGGACATATTTGGGAAGACGCTGTTTTGATTAGCGGGGAAAGCGGACTAAAGGATCTGGTGTAGGTTCCACAGGAGAGGAATCCGATTCCGAAAAAATAGACTGGGAAGCCGTTGATGCGGAGTTTGCGAGGGATGTACTAGAGGGACCAGAGCCAGAGTTTGGCGAGAATATACTTGCCTCATGAGCGCGAGGTTTTGAAAAACTGTCAGAGAGTTTGAAATCAAAATCACGTTTGACCGACATATCACTATCACACAGATATTGGTACGCCATAGCTGCAATTTTCAGGAAGCTGTCGTGGTTGTCCCAGTAAAGCATATCGCACAGGTGGCTAAGTGGGGTGAGTGCTGTTGCCCCGTGGAACACCCCTCCGCTATAGTGAAAGCGAACCGAAGTTACAACAAACGGGTATATCCGGTGGGGGGTCAGGCCAATATGGGTGAAGTAGCTTTCTCCCATACGGGCTACAAATTCAGGTTTTACTTTGAATTGCTCGGCAACAAAGTAACGGGCAGCATCAATGTCAGTTACATCTTTGGGGAGAGGGAAACTTGGCAAAGTCACCATCATGCCGGTTCCCGAATATCGCTGAGGGACAGGAAGATACTCGGTAACAATGCCTGCCAGAACCTCACCCGCCAAGTCTTTGACGAGAGGAAGAACCACAGCAGTATTGACTGTATTGTCTTCAGGGACAACAAATTCCATGTCTTTGGCGGCAAGGCCAGTCATTCCTCCGCCTTCATCGCGGCCTTCGTCAACGAAGACTGATTGCACCAGACGGATATTTCCTGCGCTGCCTTTGATCGGTTTGAAACGGTCGTCTTGCTGGCTGTATTTCTTGAGAATGCTGTTGATGTTGGTGACTTCTTCAACCGGAATTTCAGAGAGTTGCAAGGGCATTTCTCCCCAAATTTCTGCTTTGAGTCCTAAGAGTCTGTAAAGCGTTAGAATTTGGGCTTCAAGACGAGAGCTAGGGAGGAAGCCAACGGCAATCGCATTGAGAACTGATTGGGCATCCATTTCACGGATGCGGCCTCGTGTGGAATACCCTTCAACTTCCATCAAGACGTGCTTGGCTTCGAAGCTTGGGTGATAATCCTCTACTCGCATATAATAGGTGAGAATGCGTTCATCAATGCGGGTAGGATCAGGGTAAAACCCTCCACCTTCAATCAGCTTTGCATCAAGTGATGGGCGCAAGCCAAAGGTTTTCACCGAAAATTTTTGTAAGTCAGTATTGGGAAGGTCTTTAACCTGCACAATCTCAGAAACAGGCAGAGAAACAGCCTCGGTCATGTGACCAGACCATCTGCGTCCATCTAAATTACGCCCTGAACGTGGAACCGAGTTAGCAAGCCCACGCGGGACACCTTCATGCAAATAAATTTTCAGTTTGTTATCTGCTGTGACGCGAAAGGGAAGAACTTCGGCAAGCTCAAGATCACGGCAGACGATATCGGTTATTGCACCGCTGCGTTCATCGCGCATGGTACGCAGATAAACAGATCCGGCGCGAGCTCGTGAAGCGCGGCGTTCTTGAACGAGTTGACTTTTGTACTCCCCGATTTTTTGGGCCACGAGAATATGATTGGTAGCAGGGGGGCCCATTTTGGTTCCATCTTCCTTGTAAAGACGAAGATGACCGATGTAGCGGCTTTTGATAAAGCCTTCATCCCAATGAGGCGCACTGTAAGTAACTCTAGCCCGAGCGAGCGAAGAAGCTTGCGGAACTCTTGTTCAGTGTAGAAGGCATATTCCTTGGCGAGTTCTTCTTTTAGTTTTTTGCGGTCGTCCTTGCGTAGAATAAATTCATAGGCCCATTTGGCCGGAACCCGAAAAAGGCGGGTGCGTGGGTAGTTGGGGGGAAGTTCTTCAAGAAAAAAGCCAGCACCGTCTGGATGATACTGGGCGCGGGCGTTTTCAGAGAACCAGACCATCAGATCTGCTTCAGACGAAGAGTCTGTATCGTCCCCTAGGCTTGCTTCGTCTTTGAATTCAATCAAGACGTATTCACCCGCTGGAGGAGTGACATAGTCACGAATAATGATAGAACCACCCTCGCGCAGGGCCTCGTATTGTTTCTCAAGGGCCAGTTGAATTTGCCGCTCGTTATACAAAGAGGTGGAATAAATCTCATGCAGCAAGAAGGAGTTGATAATAACATCAACGCTGTTCGGGGGCAGGTCGCTGTACAGGTTTCCAAGTTGGAATTTCAGGTTTGGCAAGCGGTATGTTTCTCTGGCTTCTTTGATGACTTCGGCATTCATGTCCAGCCCAATGACCTGAAGGTCAGGGAACAATGCCGCAATTGTGTAGGTCATTGCCCCATCGCGGCAACCCGCATCCATAACAACGGCCCCTGAATCTAGCAGTGTATGAGCCATGGTGAACCATGCTTTTTTGACGATGTGGGGGGGGATGTTTTTCAGCAGCTCTGCTCGCTCATCTTTGAACAAGCGATTGATAGTATCTTCAGCCACGCTCTCTGGCAGGACATCAAGGCCAATGGCCTTGCGATGCCCTAGTTTCAGAGAATTTTGTTGTGGACTCACCATAAAAGAAACCGCTACCAGTTGAAATCAGACCAAAATGTATTTACGCCACTCTGCGATGATATCTCATTTTCCGAAAAAGGTTAAATAAAAATTAAAGATTTCTCAAATGGAAGTTTGTGTATAAAAATGATATAAAAAACAAGTAGATAGAAATGAGTTGGCTCAAAAAATCTGTTGCCGCGTGCGTTAATCTTCTTCTGCCTCCGCGCTGCCCTCTGTCGGGGGTGGTGGTGGATAGGCCCGGGATGGTGTCGGCAGTGTCTTGGGCGGGGCTTATCTTTATCAGTTCACCCCATTGTTCAAGCTGTGGGTTGCCTTTTGAGGTAGATATGCAGGGAACGGAGTTAGAGACCTTGTGTGGGAGTTGTCTTGCCTCACCCAAACCATATCATCGGGCCAGATCGGTTTTAGCTTATAATGATGAGAGCCGGAAATTAATTCTCGCTTTTAAGCACGGAGACCAAACTCATTTAACACTTAGCTTTGGTCCGTGGTTGCAATCTTGTGGAAAAGATGTGTTGGCGGAGGCAGATGCGTTGGTTCCTGTTCCCCTGCACTGGGTGAGGTTGGTTAAGCGGCGATATAACCAATCAGCTCTCTTGGGAGAGGATTTAAGACGGAGAACGGGAATCCCTCATTGGCCAGATATTTTGCGCCGGGAGCGAAATACCCCAACCCAAGGCCACCAAAATGCGACAGATCGCCATACAAATGTTCATGGTGCTTTCTCCCTCAACCCGGCGTATCGAGAGAGAGTTCGAGGAAAAAAGTTGGTTTTGCTTGATGATGTCTTGACCACAGGGGCCACGGTTGAAGAATGCACAAAAGTGTTGCTAAAAGAAGGAGCGCGGCAAGTGGATGTTTTGACTGTGGCGCGGGTTATCAAGAGTTAAGGTCGGATGTGAAAACCTTGTTTGTCATCCCCGACAAGGGAAGTAT
>CAYZAR010000012.1:14267-18885 GCA_964476455.1 uncultured Micavibrio sp. | reverse complement strand
GATATGATCCCCAAGTAATAGAAAACAAAAACCCTGTAGTGCTAAGTGCAGAGAACAGGGAACTTGCCTGATGGGTATTTTCTGTCCCGCTCCAACTGATCCAGCTAATAATGACAAGAAGGCCCATGGCCACGGCAAGGCGTGTGGCACTGAACTCAAGGCGCGTATTCTTGATAAACTCAGGATTTTGGAAGAGAAACGGCGTGATCATTGTTTTTTGCTTTCAGGTCGTCGTGAGCAATATCAAGGTAAAGAGACTGAAGTTTTTTACGCTCGACAACAAATTCGCAAACGGAAATTCCGGCAGAAAGGAGGCAGGACAGTATTTTTGAATGTTCTGTTTGATCGTCTGTTGTCGTTAGTTCAAGAATTGTTCCGCTGTCTGACAGGTTTGGCTCAAGACCTTCTGTTATTTCTGGCAAATCTTGTAAGGTCGTAAGGGCTGTTGATAAGCGAACAATCAGTTTGATGGCACTTTTTTGCTGGTGCGCAGCCAGAGTCACATGTTCACGAATCCTGCCTTCGCGCATAACCAGCATGGCACTGCAATATTCTTCAAGCTCGGCCAAAATATGAGAGGAGACCATAATCGTCATGCCGTCCTCTCTCAGTGTTTTAAGAATTCGCGAAAGATCAGCCCGCGATTCTGGATCAAGCCCCGAAGCAGGTTCATCCAAAAGGAGAATTTGCGGGTGATGGATAATGGACATGGCAATCCCCACCCGTTGTCTCCATCCCCGTGAAAGGGTTCCGCATAACTGATCCAAAACATCTGTAAGGGAGAGAGTTGAAGTCACCCACTTAGTGGCCTTGGTTGCTTGTGAAGTATCCAAGTTGTGGCATTTGGCGATATATTCCAGAACCTGCTGAACCGATAGCTCGTTGTAAAGCCCGAAAGAGTCTGAAAGATAGCCAAGTTTTGTATGGGCCAGACGGGGATTTTCTATCACATCTGTTCCGGCCACATAGACGGACCCCTGAAAAGGGGTGTCCAAACCAGCCAGAACTCTCATTAATGTCGTTTTCCCCGCCCCATTCGGGCCCACCAAGGCCGTAATGCTTTGTGGATTAACGGTAAAGTTGATGCCTCTTAAAGCGTGCTTACCCGGGTAATAGTAATCGAGGTTATTAACGTGAATGGCAGGAGAAGACAAAAATACCCCCTTAATCGGACCAGCTTATTGGCATTGGGCACAATACTAGGGCAATCGTCCTGAATGGGCAAGTTTCTTTGGGAAATAGGGTAAAAAAACCCCTTGCGTTTGTGCTCAGGATTTATTAAGAAGAGGGCCACTCAAACGCGGACGTAGTTCAGTCGGTTAGAATGCCTGCCTGTCACGCAGGAGGTCGCGGGTTCAAGTCCCGTCGTTCGCGCCATTGAGTGGCTTTTCCCAAACATTGTGTATTGCGCACGGGTCTTGGACCCGCTTTTTTAAGATTCTGAACAAATAGTTAAATCTTTTTTTAACAACTCCCCTTACCATTCTGTGATGAAAAATAATTGGTCCGACGATCAACTAGAGGAGCAAGGCACTGAACCGAAGCCAAGTGCGGCGGCTATTCTTAGGTTTTCTTTTTACATTACCTTGGGCTTGGCGGTGAGGCTTGTCTATGATTTCTTCGCCCCTTTTTATTGGGGAGAGTCGGCCCTTGTTATTCTGTTTTTCACATCTCCTGTGATTCTGGTTATCTATCGCCTTTACGGAGTAGTCGATGTCTCATCTCCCAAGTCAGCTTTTTCTCTCCTTTTAAGAAAAAAAGAAGTGAGGAGGGGGGTAGAAATTTCTCCGTATGCCTCTTCTTTTTTTCAAGTTTGCTCCCTGTCTTTTATTGCTTTTGTATTGATAGGGTCTCTTTTTGCTTTGAATCAGTTGCTTGATAACTCTCTGCCGGAAAGCAAGATTTTCACCGTTGTGGATACGGCGCATGAAGAGAAGAAGGGGGCGGATTCCTACTATGTTCGGATTCCTAGACCTGATTTTATGAATTTACCTTTCTATTTCCAAACCACCGAAAAAATAGAAGTATCCCATACCGATTTTGGGCGGATTGTTCCGTGGCAGACGCGAATTGTCTTATTGATCCATCGCGGGGCTATCGGGATGCCATGGTACGAGCGTAATTATGTTCTCGAGGGTTTGGCTGCCCAAGGCGGGGGTGTAAAAAAACCAATGGAAGTAGATGACGGCGAATCTCCTGAAGATATTTTGGCCATCGAAGATGCGTGTCTATGGAAAAAGAATTTTGACGTGAATCGAGAAATAGAGACAATAGAGCCTGATGACTTTATTCGGGATTACTGGTTTCTGAGCAATGCCCCCCGTTCTGTGGAACCTACTGTGAGGGGCAAACGGCATGGCATGGGGCATTATACCTTTGCTAATGGTCAGGTTTACTCGGACATTCCTTGGAAAAACGGCAATAAACATGGGGTCTTCACCCTTTTTCGTGAAGATGGTACGCGAGACCAAGTCTTGTCATACAAAAATGGCCAGCCTTTTGGTATCAACCAATGGTATTCAGATGATGGGCAGAGCATAAAAGATGAATGGGTTTATATTTCTAACGGCCAAGCCCTGCCTGTTTCTGTTTGCATCCCTTACCTTGACGGGCTTTCTCAGTAACAGAAAATATTTCCGGAATCTGGAATGAATATATGGGGGAGTTTAACGGGAACACCTTGATGTTAAGCCGATTATGTGATGTTTTAAGCCGTGGACCTTAACAAGGATTCTGTTTTCATGGCTTCTTCCGATTTTCTTGCACAATATTTTCCGATTCTGATTTTTCTGGGGATTGCCGTCTGTCTTGCCAGTGCAATGGTTCTGGCTGGGGTTTTGGCAGGAAAAAGCCGACCCGATAGCGAGAAGCTGTCTGCTTATGAATGCGGCTTTGATGCCTTTGATGATGCGCGGCGAAAATTTGATGTGCGTTATTATCTTGTCGCCATTTTGTTCATCATTTTTGATTTAGAAATTGCCTTTTTGTTCCCGTGGGCGGTGTCTTTGGGGACGATTGGCGTGTTTGGTTTCTGGTCCATGGTTGTCTTTCTTGGTGTCCTCGGACTGGGGCTGGTTTACGAATGGAAGAAAGGGGCTCTCGATTGGGAGTAACGGATCAACATGAGCCATCGTTCTATTTTTGAGACACCTGCACAGCCTCTTGAAACCAACCATCCTCTTCTTCCCGCAGAGAAACAGGATGATGCGGTTTATCGTCTTGCCCAAGAAGTTTCAGATAAGGGTTTTGTTCTAACCCAAGCCGATAAATTGTTTGACTGGGCGCGGCAGGGGTCTATGTGGCCGATGACGTTTGGTCTAGCCTGCTGTGCGGTTGAAATGATTCACGCCTATATGCCGCGCTATGACCTTGACCGTTTCGGGATTATTCCACGTCCTTCTCCGCGTCAATCGGATGTGATGATCGTGGCGGGAACCCTGACCAACAAAATGGCTCCGGCTCTGCGCCGCGTTTATGACCAGATGCCGGAACCACGCTGGGTTATTTCTATGGGGTCTTGCGCCAATGGCGGCGGGTATTATCATTACAGCTATTCTGTTGTGCGTGGGTGTGACCGGATCGTTCCAGTTGACATCTATGTTCCCGGGTGTCCGCCAACGGCAGAGGCCTTGGTTTACGGCTTGCTTCAGCTGCAGAAGAAAATTCGCCGCGAGGATACGCGGATTGTGAGATAGGGACGGACAACATCATGACATTTGCAAATCAGGAAGATCATGTCGCTTTTGCCCAAAGCTTGATGGAGAAACTTCACGATTGGGTAGAGAGCTTTGAGATAACCAAAGGGGAGTTGTTGCTCTGGGCGAAGCGCGGGGAAATTGTCCCCGTTTTGACATTGCTGCGCGATGATCCTTTTTGCCGGTTTGCCCAGCTTATTGATATTTGCGGGGTGGATTATCCCTCTCGGCCAGAGCGGTTTGAAATTGTCTATCAGTTGCTATCCTTGGCGCATAACAACCGGATTCGGGTAAAAATTACCACCGATGAAGAAACACCGGTTTCCAGCGTGACAGGAGTCTTCAAATCTGCCGGATGGTTTGAGCGTGAGGCGTGGGATATGTACGGAATCATGTTTGATGGGCTCGAAGATCATCGCCGGATTTTGACCGATTACGGTTTTGACGGTCATCCCTTGCGCAAGGATTTTCCCCTCAGTGGTCATGTCGAAGTCCGCTATGACCATGAACAGAAGCGAGTGATGTATGGTCCGGTTTCTCTTATGCAGGATTACCGGTCGTTCGATTACTTAAGTCCGTGGGAAGGAATGACTTCAGTTCAACTCCCCGGGGACGAAAAGGGGACCAAGCCAAAAACAGGCTGGAAAAAAGTGGAATAGGCAAAGATGCAGGAGGAGTTTCCTCAAGGTGTATCGGGATTGCTGAATCGCCTTGGCCATCTTCAAGGGGTAGAGCGGGTGATTCTCTTTGGTTCACGGGCGCGGGGAGATGCGGCTCCGAGATCTGATTTTGATCTTGCTATTGATGCTCCCTCCCTTTCCGATGCGCAGTGGGGTCAGGTTGAAGAGATGGTAGAGGGGGCCGAAACTTTGTATAAAATAGATTGTATTTGGTTTCAAAAAGCCTCTCAGGAAATGAAGTCG
>CAYZAR010000012.1:0-14257 GCA_964476455.1 uncultured Micavibrio sp. | reverse complement strand
ATGCCAAGGTGTTGTTTCAAAGATGATGGCTCAATTGGAAACAGATTTTGAAAAGCTGGAGAAAGCGGTTTTGCGGCTCAAGACCGTGATAGGCTGGTCTTCACAGCATGACGGGCGGACCGAGGCCGCTATCCAATGCTTTGAATTTGTGGTGGAATTGTACTGGAAGCTTTTGAAACATATGCTTCGCACGCAAGAATTGCTGGTGAACACGCCGCGTGAAGTGTTTCGAGAGGCTTTTGCGGCAGGCTGGATTGATGACGAGGAAACATGGGTACGGATGCTTCGCGACCGTAACTTGAGTTCTCATACTTACAATGAGGGGTTGGCTCAGGAAATACTTGGACGCATACCCCTCTATTTACCTGTTGCTGAAAATACTTTGTTAAAGCTGAAAGATATAGCTGGAACCCTTGAGGGTGAGGGGGAACGAAGGAGTCGAGATAAAGAAAGATGAAAAACATGACAAATAATTTATCCGAAACTGTTCGGGAAACGCAGATCAAGCCCTATACCATGAATTTTGGGCCGCAGCACCCAGCCGCCCACGGGGTTTTGCGTCTGGTGCTGGAGATGGATGGTGAGGTTATCGAACGGGCCGATCCGCATATTGGCTTGCTCCATCGTGGGACCGAAAAACTCATCGAATATAAAACATATACGCAGGCTTTGCCCTATTTCGATCGCTTGGACTACGTCTCGCCGATGAATCAGGAGCACGCCTTTGCTTTGGCCACCGAAAAACTTCTCGGGATCACGCCTCCCTTGCGGGCGCAATATATTCGTGTTTTGTTTTGCGAACTGACCCGTATTCTCAATCACATTTTGAACATCACCACTTTTGCGCTTGATGTTGGGGCGATTACCCCCGCCCTGTGGGCGTTTGAAGAACGCGAAAAAGGAATGGAATTTTACGACCGCGTTTGCGGGGCGCGGCTTCACGCTAACTATATTCGCCCGGGCGGGGTGAGTATGGATTTGCCCGCAGGACTTGAAGAGGACATGATGGCGTGGACAAAATCCTTTCCCAAAGTTCTTGCAGACTTAGACGGACTTTTGACCGAAAATCGAATCTTCAAGCAAAGAACGGTTGATATTGGCGTGGTTACGACGCAAGAGGCTTTGGATTGGGGGTTTACCGGTCCGGTTCTACGTGCCTCCGGTCTGCCTTGGGATTTGCGTAAGTCCCAACCTTATGATGTTTATGCTCTCATGGATTTTGATATTCCGGTCGGAAGTACGGGCGATTGTTATGCCCGTTATCTGGTGCGGATGGAAGAGATGCGCCAGTCCTTAAAAATTATGCAACAATGCCTGCGCGATATGCCACAAGGCCCGATCAAGAGCGACGATTACAAAGTAACTCCGCCGCCACGGGCTGAGATGAAAAATTCGATGGAGGCCCTTATCCACCACTTCAAACTTTTTACCGAAGGTTATCACGTTCCTGCTGGTGAAACTTATACGGCTGTTGAAGCCCCTAAGGGAGAGTTTGGCGTTTATCTGGTTTCGGACGGAACCAATAGGCCCTACCGCTGCCGGATTCATGCCCCGGGCTTTGCCCATTTACAGGGGCTTGATTTTATGTCGCGAGGGCATATGCTGGCGGATGTGGTGGC
Organism: uncultured Micavibrio sp.; assembly: GCA_964476455.1. Lineage (GTDB taxonomy): Bacteria > Pseudomonadota > Alphaproteobacteria > Micavibrionales > Micavibrionaceae > UBA1573. The sequence continues at coordinate 12,638 of CAYZAR010000012.1, read as the reverse complement.
CAATATTGGGTCTCTGGATATTGTTTTTGGTGAGATTGACCGATAATTTGTTGACATAATTGTGGATCTTTGAGTATTGTTGCGTCTATGAGTTCTTTAGCAATTCCTTCTTCTCCTGTTTCTGACCAGTTTGGGTCTGCTGCGCGCAACGCAAGCGGTAAGGTGATTCCTTTTTCCATGCTTGTGGAGGGGCAAGAGGTTCAAAAAGCCTGCGCTGTTGTTATTCATCAAGAGAAGCTGATTTTGGTGCAGCGCGATGCTTGGGATACGGATGCGTCTGGAAAAAAGTCACGAGTGGTTTGGTGGGAGCTTCCGGGTGGCAAAGCGGATCATCCTCACGAATCTGCCGTGTGTGTTGCTGCGCGGGAGGTCCGTGAGGAAACAGGGGCTCGCGTTCACAAGAAAGATGGGGTTTTTCTGGGAACAGGAAAGCATCCTCAGAATCACGGCAGGATTTCTGCTATATTTTACTTTTCGTGTCATGGTGGAAAAATTCACAATGCGGCCCCTCTCGAGCATTTGTGCGTTCACGCTTTCTCGCCTAAAAAACTTGAGAGGCTTGTTCGGACTGCCGACGTAAGAGTACCTGAATGGATTCTTCTTCAGTTTACCTAAACGGGAGAGGTACATACACATCAGTCTCTCTTGGGCTTTCACGACCATGCATCAACGCGCCGTTCTCTCACTGCTCATTAATTTTAAGGGCTAGTTTGACTTTTGTTTCCCTTGATCTTGTCTTTTGAACCGGATAAAAAAGAGGTTCCAGAGGATCGTTTTGTCATGAAAAAAACTGCTAACCCGAATGCCCCTTATCAGCCCACCAGCTTTTCCTTTCGTGACAAGGCAAAGGTAGCGGAGATTCTCTCTCGGTATCCAGCCGGAAAGCAGCGTTCGGCCACGATGCCTTTGTTAGACCTTGCGCAGCGTCAAGTTGCTGAAGACGGGGCAACGGCTTCTCCTCCCTATGGGGGGTGGATTCCCCAAGCAGCGATGGATGAGATTGCCCGAATTGTCGATGTTCCACCAGTCAAGGTTTATGAAGTGGCCTCGTTCTACTCAATGTATAATCTCGCTCCTGTCGGGAAGTATCTGGTTCAGATGTGCACGACAACCCCATGTATGCTGTGTGGGTCTGGTAATGTTGTCAATGCCTGCGAGGAACATTTGGGGATTCACACAGGCCAAACGACGGGGGATGGACTCTTTACTTTGGCTGAGGTTGAATGTTTGGGGGCGTGTGTTAATGCTCCGATGGTGCAGATCAATGACGACTACTACGAAGATTTAACCGCAGAGAGTGTGAAAAAACTTCTCTCTGACTTGGCCCAAGGGCAACCCGTCTCTATCGGTTCACAAAAAGGGCGCAGAGCCTCAATGGCCTTATCTGGCCCAACGACCTTAACCGAACAAGCCGAGAAACTTGGGATCAAGAAAGCCGGATAGGTTGCCGTCGTGTACGCAACTATTTCAGTTGTTTCCGCGTTTGGCTAAGAAAGAATTTAATGTTTTCATCAAGTTCTTTGGATTTTATCGCAAGTTCGGCAGATGCTTGTATAACTTCGCTCGCGCCTTCGCCAGTTTTAACGGCCATATCATCCATGATACTAGATGCGCAAACGACTGAATCAATCTCATCAGACGCTCTACGAATAATTGAAGCAATCAAAGATGTTGTGTTGCGCTGTCCAGCCACGGCGGACATGACGTCCTCGGATTTGGTTTGGACTTCTTGAATACTTGAAACAATATCGGAGAATGCGGCGGCAGATTCGCGTGTTGCGGCTTGGATGGCTGAAATTTGACCGCTAATCTCGTGAGTAGCTTCCGATGTTTGATGGGCCAGACTTTTGACCTCATTTGCTACAACTGAAAAACCTTTGCCTGCATCTCCAGCTCTAGCGGCTTCGATGGTGGCGTTGAGAGCCAGCATATTCGTTTGTTTGGCAATTTCGTCAATGACCCCAACAATCTCACCAATTTTTTGGCCCATCAGGGTTAAGCCTTGGACCTGAGCGTGAGCCGACTCAATTCTGCTAACGGCGGTTCTTACCAAGGAAGTCGAGACCTCAGAGAGGTGTTCAATATTGGAAATGGAATCGGCTAGTTCATTTGATGAGTCAGAAGCTTCGCGCATTTGCGCGGACGTTTGTTCGGCAGATCGAGAAACATCAGCGGTCATGCTTTCAGTAATCTGGGCGTTTCCAAGCATGAGATTGGCGGTTTCATCAAGCTTCTCTGAAGCAGAGGTAAGGTGACGAAGAAGAGCGTCTATCTCCATCTCAAATGTGCCCGTCAAATCAAGAAATTGTTTAGATTCTCCTGATCTGCAGGACATGGCCAGATTTATTCGATGTGAAAAACGGCGAAAATCACCAATCATACCCGTCTCGATAATATGGCGGTTTGATTTCCTCTCGCTCAAATGTTTCATAGACGAGTCAGCTTCTCGCGTAAAAGCTTCTGTAACATCTAGAAAATAGTTGATGGCATCTCTTGTATCAACAATATGCCCCCCTGTTTCGTGAAGGAGAGGAATGCGAAGGTTAATGTCACCGTCCGAAGAAACTTTCCGCACTGTTCGCCGGATGGTCCGTAAATCCTTATCGGCTCTATCAAGTTGCCAGAGAACAGCAAGAACGATCACCAAACTAAAGACAAGGCTAGCTTCAAAGATATGAGGATAGATTTGGTAATAGCCAAATTCAATGCAAAAGAACTGCTCAAGAGCCAGAAGTCCAGCGACGTAAGACAAAATACGAGCGCGATAGAGAGCAGACCACGTTTTAAGCTTAAAGAGAGAAAATGAATTCTTCATAAGAAATTTTGGCTTCTTCAAGAATTTTAACGAGTGCAGAAAAAGAAGCGTTCATGCCTTCTTTTTGATTGCTGAAACCCCTCTCAATTTCGAGAAGTTGTTTATACAGGGGGATAACTTTTTCTAAGGCCTTGCGGTTAGGTACGCGGCGGCTTGAGTGGTAGCCGATAATAGTTTGGTTGTTTTTGATGGTGGGGGTAACATGCGCAAAGACCCAGTAATGATCTCCGTTTTTGGCAAGGTTGACGACATAAGCAAAGATTTCTCTTCCTGCCTCAATCTCTTGCCACAAAAGCTTAAAAGCGCAGCGCGGCATATCTGGATGGCGCAAGATGCTGTGAGGTTGCCCCAGAAGCTCTTCTTCCCCGTAGCCAGAAACTTTAAGAAAAACGTTATTTGCGTAGGTAATGATTCCCTTGGTGTCCGTTTTGCTGACAATCAGTTCGGATTCATCAAAGAATACTTCGCAGCCAGTCGGGACAGGATGTCGTAACGTCATGTGTACACCAGTGAGTTAAAGGCGGGGGATGATTCAAAAAACTAAAAAACTCAGAACTCGTGGGGAGCGGCAGCTAAAAACCGCCTAATTCTAATTTCATTTCTGCTAAAAGTAAAGTAAAGTAAAGGAAAGGAAAGAGAGACTTGTTTCCAAAAGAGAAAATAAATTTTGACTTGTCATCCCTATTGTTTCGCATAACATTTGTACAGTAATAGTGAACAAGCGGATTCGGAAATGCTTCTTTGGTTTGTTGTTCTTTATTGGCTTATATCGGTGGGCATAGGCTTGTATGCAGCCCGCCTTGTTCATAGCACACGGGACTTCGCGATCGCGGGTCGTCATTTGCCATTTTACATGGTCACGGCGACTGTGTTTGCAACATGGTTTGGGTCGGAAACCGTTTTGGGGATTCCTTCAACCTTTCTTCAAGAGGGATTGGGCGGCATCGTATCAGACCCTTTTGGAGCTTCGCTTTGTTTGATACTGGTCGGGTTGTTCTTTGCTGTCCCTTTGTACCGAATGAAACTTTTGACCATCGGTGATTTTTACAAAAAGAGGTATGGGCGAACAGTTGAAGTTATGACCACCTTGGCAATTGTTATTTCGTATCTGGGTTGGGTTGGGGCACAGATTACGGCTCTTGGGCTTGTCTTTAATGTCGTTTCGGAAGGGGCTATTTCGCCAATTCTTGGGATGTGGATTGGGTCTGTGACCATTCTGATTTACACGTTTTTTGGTGGGATGTGGGCGGTTGCGATTACCGATTTGTTGCAAATGGTTATTATCGTGATCGGGATGCTCTATATCGGTGGTGAAATTTCCTCGCAGGTTGGTGGAGTCGGGGTGGTCTTTGATAAGGCGGTTACTGAAAATAAATTTGAATTTTGGCCTGCGGCAAATCTCAAAGAAATTCTTGCTTTTGCGGCGGCGTGGATGACGATGATGTTGGGATCTATTCCCCAACAGGATGTGTTTCAACGGGTGCAATCGGCCAAAACCGAAACGATTGCCAAGTGGGGTTCGGTTCTAGGGGGAAGCCTCTATTTTATCTTCGCTTTTGTTCCTCTATTTTTGGCCTATTCGGCAACGATTATTGATCCGGACATGGTTGCGGGCTTGATTGAGGAAGACCCTCAGATGATTTTGCCGACACTGGTTTTGAAGCACGCGCCTTTGTTTGCGCAGATCATGTTTTTTGGAGCTTTGCTTTCTGCCATTAAAAGCTGTGCCTCGGCAACGTTGTTAGCTCCGTCAGTTACCTTTACCGAGAATATTTTGCGTCCGCTTCATCCTCAAATGTCTGATAAAAAATTATTGCTGGCCATGCGATATGTGACCGTCATTTTTACCTTTTTGGTCACTTTGTACGCGATCAACTCGGATGCGAGCATTTTTAAGATGGTTGAAAATGCTTATCAAGTTACTTTGGTTTCGGCTTTTGTCCCTTTGGTGTTTGGGGTGTATTGGAAAAAGGCAACAAACCAAGGGGCGTTGGCTGCGATTTTCATGGGTCTGAGTGTCTGGATCGGGCTACTGCTCTTTCAAAGCGAGGATGCCTTGCTTCCGCCTCAGTTTGCGGGATTATTGGCCAGTTTGGTTGGAATGTTGGTCGGGTCTTTAATGCCTCAATTTGTTGTTCATCATTATCATGTTCATGAAGATCTGCGGGCCGGAAAATACGGGCATGAAAGCCTCTGAAGCTTTAATGTTATAGAAAACAAGAGAGTGAGGTTCTTTTAGGGGGCTAACCGCTTTGGGATGTGTAATCCGATTGCAGCGGGCGGTTCTTTTGGCTATATCTGTCAATGCGTTAAATCTTCCTGCCTTTTCGGAGACTCCCAATGCTTCAGGATAAAGACCGTATATTTACCAATATTTATGGATGGGAGTCCCACTCTCTGGAAGCGGCCCGTCGCCGTGGCGATTGGGACAATACCAAGGATATTTTGGCCAAAGGGCGCGATTGGATCATTGATGAAATGAAAAAATCCGGCTTGCGTGGACGGGGCGGGGCAGGATTTCCAACGGGGACCAAATGGTCTTTCATGCCCAAAACATCCCCTGATGGACGGCCTAGCTATCTCCTTATCAATGCGGATGAGTCGGAGCCCGGGACGTGTAAAGACCGCGATATTCTTAGGAATGAGCCTCATAAACTTTTGGAAGGGGCGTTGATTGCTGGGTTTGCGATGGGGGCCCACCGTGCCTACATCTATATGCGCGGCGAATTTTACAACGAAGGGTCCACGATTAATCAGGCGATTCGTGAAGCCTATGCCGCAGGTTTGCTGGGCAAAAATGCTGCCGGAAGCGGATGGGACTTTGATGTTGTTTTGCACAGAGGGGCCGGAGCTTATATCTGCGGCGAAGAAACCGCCCTTATAGAAAGTATTGAAGGCAAGAAAGGTCAGCCGCGCAACAAGCCGCCATTTCCAGCTGGTGCGGGGCTTTATGCGTGTCCGACAACAGTCAACAATGTTGAAACAATTGCTGTGGCCTCAACAATTTTGCGGCGTGGTGGGGAATGGTTTGCCGGTATTGGCAAAGACGAGAAAAACACGGGGACCAAGCTGTTTTGTATTTCCGGTCATGTGAATAACCCGTGTAACGTTGAAGAGGCCATGGGTATTCCCCTCAAGGAGTTGATCGAGACTCATGCTGGCGGTGTGCGGGGCGGATGGGATAATTTGCTGGCGATTATCCCCGGGGGTTCTTCGACTCCTTTGCTGCCCAAGGAAATCTGCGATACGGTTTTGATGGATTTTGACTCTTTGCGCTCTGTTCAGAGTGGTTTGGGGACGGCTGGCGTGATTGTCATGGACAAATCGACCGATATTGTCTCGGCGATTACGCGCTTGTCGCATTTTTATATGCATGAGAGCTGTGGTCAGTGTACGCCTTGTCGTGAAGGAACGGCTTGGATGTACCGAATTATGCAGCGCATGGATCGTGGGACTGCTACAATTGAAGAAATTGATATGTTGCTGGAAGTGACCAAAGAGGTCGAGGGCCATACAATTTGTGCGCACGGGGATGCTTCGGCTTGGCCTATTCAAGGCCTGTTTCGGCATTTTCGCCCTCTGGTGGAGGCGCGATTACTGGCGCATCGGGCGAGGGCTCCGTATGGAGAACGCCAGGCGGCTGAGTAGAGGAGAGCGCGTGTTTATTCTTCGTAAGGTCATATTAGGAGCTGCTATCGCCGGAATGCTCATTGCCGGACCTGTGGGCTTGGCTTTTGCTGAAGACTACGGAAAGGTTAAGCCCGTTACTCCGCAAAGCAACACAACCAAACATGTTGCGCCGGTTGGCACGAAATCTTCTTCACAAGGGCAGGGAGGAGAGGCTTCTGAGGCAGAAAAAATCAGCGATGCCTATGCGGCCCATTTATATACGTCAATTTGTGTTCGAGAGCACCAATATCAATTTCCTCTTCGTAAAATGGCGGCAGCTAAAAAGGCGCAATTTTTTGATTTGGCCCAAAAAGCGTGCAAATGTATGGCTGAGGAGATGATTAAAGCAAGTTCTGGTCCTAACCTTGTCGATTTTGTTATGTATTTTTACGGCAAGAAGCCCACGCCGGATCATTTTAGTCCGGAAGCTAAGGCTTATCTTTCAACTAATCTCTACCTTGAGATTGCAGATGTCCAAGAAGATCCCGCCATACTAAAAAAATGTGGGTTTACTGAATAATTCAGCGTTTTCTCTTTGATACCAGTGTGATAGGACAAGAGGGTCATTTTTTTACCGATTGTGGTTGAGTCCTCATGCCCAAACTTAAAATTAACGATACTGAAATCGAAGTCTCCCCGGGAACATCCATTTTGCAAGCCGCAGAATTGTTGGGGTATGAAATTCCCCGCTTCTGTTATCATGACAGGCTTAGCGTGCCGGCTAATTGCCGGATGTGCCTTGTTGAGGTTAAAGGGGCTCCGAAGCCTGTGGCTTCTTGCGCGATGGCTTGTGGCGAGAACATGGAAGTCTTTACCAAAGGGGCACTGGTCGAAAAGTCGAGACGAGGTGTCATGGAAATGCTCCTCATCAATCACCCGCTTGATTGCCCGATTTGCGATCAGGGCGGAGAATGCGATTTGCAAGATCAAGCCTTTGCCTATGGCTTTGATCGGTCTCGTTACAGCGAAGATAAACGGGCGGTCAAAGATAAAGACTTTGGTCCGCTAGTTAAAACGGTGATGACCCGCTGTATCCAATGTACCCGCTGTGTTCGCTTTGCGGAAGAAATTGCGGGAACGCCAGTTCTAGGGATGCTCAATCGTGGGGAAGATGCAGAGGTGACAACCTTTGTTGAGAAGGCCATTGAATCTGAACTCTCGGGTAATTTGATTGATGTGTGTCCTGTCGGGGCCTTGACTTCTAAACCTTATGCTTTTACGGCGCGTCCGTGGGAATTGCGCAAAACCGAAACCATTGATGTTCATGATGCGCTGGGGTCCAATATTCGCGTGGATGCACGCGGGAATGAGGTTCTGAGGATCGTGCCGCGTTTGCATGAAGATGTGAACGAAGAATGGATCAGTGACCGCACGCGATTTGCGCTGGATGGACTTTTGCACCAGCGTCTTGACCGCCCGTATGTGCGTAATCTGGGGACAGGAAAACTCGAACCTGCGACATGGCCTGCGGCTCTTGCTGTTGTGGCGGACAAACTGAAAAATTCCTCGTCTTCCCGCATGGCTGCGATGGTTGGGGATTTGTGCGATACCGAATCCATGATGGCTTTGAAAGATTTGATGCGGAGTCTCGGGGTCGGAAATCTTGATTGCCGGACGGATGGTTCGGTGTTTGATCCCAGTGCGCGGGCGGGCTATTTGTTCAATTCAACAATTGCCGGCATTGATCAGGCCGATGTGATTTTGTTGGTGGGGACCAACCCGCGCTGGGAGGCTGCTGTTCTCAACGCACGAATTCGCAAAAACTGGCTGGCCAAAAAAATCAAAATTGGCTTGATTGGGGATGCAGAGTTCCTGCTCAATTATCCAGTTGCGATGATTGGCTCGGGGCCGGAGGCTCTGAAAGCTTTGGCTGAGGGAGACCATCCTTTCGCAGAAACGATTCGCAATGCGGCACGTCCCATGATGATTGTGGGGCAGGGGGTCTTCCAGCGGACAGATGGTTTGGCTCTACAGGCGATGCTGCGCGAATCTGCCGAAAAGCTTGGCTTCATCAAGGATGGGTGGAACGGGTTTAATGTATTACAACTCGCGGCCTCGCGGGTTGGGGCTTTGGAGATTGGCTTCGTTCCTCAAGGCGAAAAAGATCTGGATGCCTATGCTATTCTCAACGCTAGTCAGCAAGGAGAGCTTGATCTCCTTTATCTTCTGGGGGTTGACGAATTTAATGTCGAAGCCTCTGTCGGCAAAAAAACGTTTGTGATTTATCAGGGTCATCATGGGGATCAGGGCGCGGCGCGGGCGGATGTTGTGTTGCCCGGGGTTGCTTATACCGAAAAAGATGGGCTGTATATGAACACCGAAGGTCGCGTGCAGCTGGCAAAGCGTGCGGTTACGCCGCTCGGCGAGGCGCGGGAAGACTGGAAAATTCTGCGGGCGATTTCAGATGTGTTGGAGGCCTCACTTCCTTACAACACGTTGTTCGAATTGCGGGCGCGGTTGGTTCGTGACTATCCTGCTTTTGGGCAGATTGACAGGATTGTTCCTGCAAAATGGGGAGTGTTTGGACAGGCTGGTTCTGTCAGAAAACATCCATTCCATTCTCCCATTGACAATTTCTACATGACCAACAGCATTACCCGTTCGTCTCCGACAATGGCCAAATGTACACAGGCCTTCGTTTCACATCCACAAGCTGAGGCGGCAGAGTAATAGGCAGGCGTTCATGAAAAAAATATTCTTTTTTCTTACAGTGTTACTTCTTGCTTCGTCTCTCGCTCGCGCAGAAGGCGGTATTCCTCAAACAGCTTATGATCGCGTCATCGCAAGTAACACGCTTCGCTGTGGGGTCATGCTGTGGCCCCCGTATTTTGAAAGGGATATTAACACGAGTCAGATCAAAGGGTTCGGTGTTGAGTTCTATGATGCCATGGCCCAAATGCTGGATATAAAAATTGAATATGTTGAAATTGTTATTGGTCAGCAAATAGAAGACCTCAAAAGTAAAAAAGTAGACGCAGTTTGCAATGATGGTCCTTATGTTTTTTCAGCCATGAAGTTTCTTGACTATACTATCCCTGCTTATTATGGACCACTTTACATCTTTGTCAGGGCCGATAATTCAACGCTCAAATCTGTGGAGGATTTGAATAAGCCGTCTGTGAAGTTTATTGGGATGGATGGTGACATCAGCTCAGACCTTGTCTCACGGAGGTTTCCTGACGCAACGCTACTATCTCTTCCTGCCACATCCGATGCAGCTTCTCTAATGCTCCACGTTGCGACCGGAAAAGCGGATGCGGTCTACATTGATCCTGCACCTGTCAAAGTCTTTAATGCGACAAATAAATCCGGCCTTAAGATGATTATGAAGAATTCTCCCGTTGTTTATCCGGTTGGAATTTCGGTTGCCAAAGGAGAACAAGAGCTTTTGAATATGCTTAACTATGGCATTGCCGCATTGTGGAATACAAACGGGGCGTTGCCGATCCTCAGAAAATATGATCCTGATGGAGGCTTGATTTTGCCTCTTGCCAAACCCTATGAATTGAAAAATTAAGGTGATCCTATGTTTGACCAACTTTTAGTTCTTGTGCAAACGTCTGGATTGGATTTGTTCTGGCTGGTTGCCAAGATTGGCGCGTTGGTTCTCGGGCTGTTGATTTTTGTAGCCTATCTGACCTACGCCGAACGCAAAATTCTGGCGATGATGCAGCTCCGCCAAGGCCCGATGACCGTGGGGCCGCTTGGCTTGCTTCAACCTTTCGCCGATGCGTTCAAGCTGATTTCCAAAGAAACGGTTTTTCCCACTCAGGTCAACCGTCCAGTGTTTATTATGGCCCCGATCCTCTTGATGTCCCTTGCACTGGTGGCGTGGGCGGTCATTCCTCTGCAGGCCAAATGGGTTATTGCTGATATTAACGTGGGGGTTCTTTACCTGTTTGCTGTGTCCTCTTTGGGGGTGTGTGGGGTGATTATGGCGGGGTGGGCTTCCAACTCGAAATATGCGTTTTTGGGGGGGATGCGTTCGGCTTCGCAAATGGTATCCTACGAAGTTTCCATGGGTCTCGTGATTGTCACGGTCATTTTGTGTACAGGTTCTATGAATCTATCCGAAATTGTCATGGCGGATCGTCCGTGGTGGATGGTGGCGTTGCTCTTTCCTATGCTCGTGGTTTTTCTGGTTTCCATTTTGGCAGAAACCAACCGGACTCCCTTTGATTTGCCGGAGGGAGAATCTGAACTCTCTGGGGGCTTTATGGTTGAATACTCCTCCATGACCTTCGCTCTCTTTTTTCTTGGCGAATATGCCAACATGATTTTGATGAGCGGAATGACCACCATCCTTTTTCTTGGGGGATGGAAAGCTCCACTCGGGATTGAGGCTCTGGATGTTGTCCCCGGGATATTCTGGTTTATTGCCAAAGTTTCTATGGTTCTGTTCTTTTTTATCTGGGCGCGGGGAACGTTTCCGCGCTACCGCTATGACCAATTGATGCGGCTGGGGTGGAAAGTTTTTCTGCCTTTCAGCCTTATCTGGGTTGTGGTGGTGTCGGGAATCTTGATCTACTTTAACGCTTTGCCCCGCTTGTAAGAGGCTGTCATGTCCATTCGTCAAATCGCCCGCAGTTTTCTTTTTGTTGAAATTATCAAGGGCATGGCCTTGACCTTGAAGTACTTCTTTTTTGCGCCAAAGGTTACAATCAATTATCCCAATGAAAAGGGGCCGATCAGTCCACGTTTTCGCGGTGAGCACGCTCTGCGCCGCTATCCGAATGGTGAGGAACGCTGCATCGCCTGTAAATTGTGTGAGGCTATTTGCCCCGCCATGGCCATCACCATCGAAGCCGAACCCCGCGAAGACGGAAGCCGCCGGACGACCCGTTACGATATTGACATGACCAAGTGCATCTATTGCGGTTTGTGCCAAGAAGCTTGCCCTGTGGACGCGATTGTCGAAGGGCCTAATTTCGAATATGCAACCGAAACGCGGAGTGAGCTATTCTATAACAAAGAGCGCTTGCTTGCTAACGGGGACCGCTGGGAAGCTCAAATTGCCAGAAACTTGCTCGAAGGAAGCAAGTATCGTTAGGATGTCAACACATCCTAGTTTTTTTGGGGGAAAAGCCCCTTTTAATCATTTGGCAATTCGTCTAGGTTAGTCTGGAAATTCAAGGGGATTGTTCAAAATGTCCGTTCAGAGAAATGTTCGTATTTTCCGGCCCTCTAAGTCCGCTCTTCAATCGGGGCGGGCCAAGGCGCAGGATTGGGTTTTGGAATATGAACTGATCTCGTCCCGCAAGCCGGAATCTCTGATGGGTTGGACCAGCTCGGGGGATACGCTCAATCAGGTTCGGTTGAGCTTTGACAGTGCGGAGGGGGCTGTGCAGTTTGCCGAGAAGAAAGGTTGGGCCTACACAGTCCAGCCAAGCCATGAACGAAGAATTTCCCCGCGCAACTATGTTGATAATTTCAAATATGTACCGCCTGAAGAGGTTGGCGCATAATCCTAGGATGATCCCGTAGCTCAATTGGATAGAGCATCTGCCTTCTAAGCAGAGGGTTGCAAGTTCGAGCCTTGCCGGGATCGCCATCATACCCCTAACTCTGACGGGCACCTACATCGTCAAAACTGTGCTCGGATTTTCTGAAATTTTTTAAGACGTAAAATTTCTTATGCCGATCGGCTTTTGTATCTTTATTGCGCCAATATTTGTTCTGAAACCCGCACAAAAAAAGGTCCGGAGACCTTTTGGGTGCTCCGGACAAACGGCGGTAATAGAGGGTGTGTAAGGTATTTATACTAAAAGCAGGTCAGGTTTGCAAGAGGAAAATGATATTTTTTTTAGAAAAAATATCCAATTTCGGAACGGTTCTTAATAAAACAAAATGACCCAGAGCATACATAGAGCAGAAAATATCCGAATTAGCGATGAATAACCCAGTGTAATTAAAATAATACTAATGATTATAAATAGAAAATTAAATTAATTTACAGTATTTCAATTATTTACTTTATTTTTCCTAGATAGTTCCGATTTTGGATACGGGCGGATACTGGCAGATGACACAATCTGGACACAAATATCCCACTGAATGATTAACTCTTTGTGTATTCGTCTATGTGGGCATTTGGTTTTTTCTGCCGAGACTAAAAAATATACAAGATGTTCCAATGGAAGCACCTATATAGGGT
>CAYZAR010000011.1:0-18914 GCA_964476455.1 uncultured Micavibrio sp. | reverse complement strand
ATCCTGAGCTAATCAAAGCCATTGACCGTTTGGCTCCAAAGGCTAAAGAAGGTGTTTTGACTCCGAACGGGTTATCTAAAGAGTTTCGTTCTTTGACAGGAGATATTGTTGCTGCTTCGCTTAAAGGTGAAGATGTTTCTCTTAAAGAAAAAACCACCGCACGGCTCGGCGATCTGCTCAAGGTTGAAAAGTCGGGAGCTCCCGTACTGGGAACGGAAACACAAATCAAAGTGGCTGAGGCTCAGAAAAAGTTGGACCAAGGAGACATTGAGGGGGCAGTGCAGATTCTTAAGCAGTTACAAGGTCCAGCGGCTGAAAAAACCGCTCCGTTTCTTGAACAAGCTCAGATGACCATGTTGGCTAATCAACTTCAGCAGATGTTGGGGCAAGGCATTTTGCAAAAGCTCAAATATATGGGGGGGGGATCAGGCGGAACCCCTTATATTGTTAATTCAGGGGGGATCGGCGGGATTGTGGATCAAATTCAAAACATGGTTCCCGGGCAAGGTATGGTGCAAGATCCCAAATCGGGCATGATTATTTTACAGCAACGTCACCAGCCATAAGGGAACAAAAAGATGATCCGCTCTTTGTGGTACTTCCTAAAGGTTTTGGTTGTTATTGGTATTGCCGTGTTTCTTGCAACCCAACAGGGCACGGTCCGTATTGAGTGGGAAGAGTATGTTCTGACTGGTCATTTGGGGTTTTTATTGGTGACCAGTTTGGCTGGGTTCCTGCTGACCGTTGCTGTTTCTGGACTTGCTTTTAGAATAACATCATGGCCCCGCGAATTTTTTCGTTATCGGCAGAGTCGCCGCCGGACCAAAGGGTATCAGGCCTTGATTCGCTCAATGGTTGCTGCAGCGGCTGGCGATCAAAAGAACTCCTATTATTTGGCACACAGGGCGCAAAAACTTCTTCCTCCAGAAGAGTCCGGAATTCCTCTTTTACTGCAGGCCCATGCAGCAAAAGGGGAAGATGAGTCCATGACGGCTTATCGCGCTTTGTTGGGGAATGCTGAAACAGCGTTATTGGGAATGCAGGGGCTCATGCAAAAGTCAATTTTGCAAGGTGATTTTCCGGCGGCTCTGGTGTTGGCTCGGGAGGCTGTTAAGTCTCAGCCCAAAAGTGGTGCATTGCTGAGAACCGTTTATGATCTTGAAATCAGAAACCATGTTTGGAACGATGCACTGCATACTTTGGAAAGGGCTTGCGCTGGAAAGGTTGTATCCAAAGAGGAAGCGAGGAAAGACCGAAAAGTTATCTTTCTTATTTTGGGGGATATGGCACGGGTGGCGGGACGGTTGGAAGAGGCTATGGATTTTTATAAGAAATCTGTTCGAGAAGACTCTCTTTTTGTTCCTGCCGTATCGCGACTTGCGCGGCATTATCTGGATCAAGGGTCACGGTTAAGAGCATTATACTTGATTAAAAAAGCGTGGAAGGCTGGCCCCCATCCTGAGTATTTACCCATTTGGGATTTGCTTGTCCCAGAGGCAAAGGCCAACCAAGGAGCTACGCGGTATCGTTGGTTTGAATGGATTTTGGAGTTTCATCCAGATTATCTAGAGGCTATTCTGGCTTTGGCGCGGGTGGCGGTTGAGGAAGGACTTTGGGGAGAGGCCCGCTCAGCTTTAATGAAGGCAGAGAAAATTTGCCCTGCGCAACGGGTATACCAAACATGGATTTTACTTGAAGAAAAGACAACCAATAAACCAGATGTTATTCGTCAATGGATGGATCGTGCTGCCCACGCTTTGCCTGATGGGGTTTGGATATGCTCTAAGACTGGGCGAAAATTCCCTGTTTGGGTTCCGGTAGTCGAGCCAGAAGGAGTTTTTAATTCACTCGTTTGGATAGATCGCCCTCCAGAAGAGACTGCTCTCACTGAGGTTGCCTCGTGGCTTAAGCCTGCGGGGGCTTGAGAAACATCAGGGTCAGGCCAATTCCACCAAGAAACCCTCCTATATGTGCAACCCATGCGACCGAGCTACCATCTGGAGCCCCTAAATAGCCAAACAGTGCGGTAATGGCAATCCAAACAAGGGCTGTGGGAACCAAAGACGTTTTATGTTGTCTGAAAGCGTTACTGCGTTGTAAGTGAACCAACATCGCTCCGAAAAGGCCGCTAATGCCCCCAGAAGCCCCGATGACAATTTCTTGTGAGGTTGGCGCAAAAGCTAGGTGTGTGGCGGCGGCAATCAAAGAAGAACCAATCAAGATTTGTAAGAATCTCTTGGGTCCAATCCATCTTTCAACGCCGCTTCCAAAGGTTACGATCATCAAGACATTCATAATTAGGTGGAACCATCCTCCATGTAAAAAATTGTAGGAAATGAGGGTTAAGGGAGTCCACCATTCAAAAGAATTTCCGCTCGTCCAGCTTGCTGGAATAAACCCTCCAAAAACGATGCAAGTGGTCTGTATTTGTGAACCGAAGAAAAAACCTATCCCTTCAAGACCGAGGTGAACCATGATTAAAGACAGGGCCATGACCTTGGTCATGGTTGGAATATTCAACATGGGGGGCGGGGAAGATCCTTTAGGACGTTCTGTCCCTCTCCGATCAAAGGGAACAACGTTATCGTTTTCGGCCTTTTTGTCGGGAAAACGGGGGTCTTGGGGAAAGAGACTGTTCATGCTGTCCTGCGAGATAGCGGGGTGGTTTTGTTAGGTAACTTTATGGTATCATGAATAATAAAGAAATAGGAGGGCTCGTCTATGTATGACTTCACAACTCCCGTAAATTCTCTTGAAGAACTCTGGATGCCTTTTACGCCCCAGAGGTTTTTCAAAAAAGCTCCCCGTATGGTCGTCTCGGCTGATGGGATGTATTACAAAGACCAGGATGGAAAGCAAATTATTGACGCTGCGGCAGGGATGTGGTGCGTCAATGCGGGACATAACTGCCCCCGAATCAAGGCCGCCATTCAAAATCAGCTGGAATTGATGGATTATGCGCCGTGCTTCCAATACGGCCATCCAACGGCGTTTAAGGCGGCTTCACGCCTTGTTGCGGCGATGCCGCGTCCAATTTCTCAGGTTTTTTTCAGCAATTCGGGGTCCGAGGCGGTGGATACGGCTCTTAAAATTGCTCTTGCCTATCATCGTGCTAGAGGCGAGGGGACGCGCCGTGTTTTAATTGGGCGGGAGCGTGCGTACCACGGAGTTGGATTTGGAGGAATTTCGGTAGGAGGAATTCCCTATAACCGCGCGGCTTTTGGGCAATTGTTGCCGGATGTGGACCATTTGCCGCATACCCATAATCTTGAGCACAATGCGTTTAAGCGGGGAATGCCGGAGTGGGGAGGGCATTTGGCCGATGATCTAGAACGGATCATTTATTTGCATGACCCCTCGAACGTGGCAGCGGTGATTGTTGAGCCCATTTCTGGATCAACGGGGGTTTTGCCGCCTCCTGTGGGGTATTTGCAACGCCTACGCGAGATTTGCGACAAATACGGGGTTTTATTGATTTTTGACGAAGTGGTGACGGGGTTTGGAAGGCTCGGGGGTGTTTCCTCTGCACCCTATTTTGGGGTAATGCCCGATATGATTACTACAGCCAAAGGGCTGACCAACGGGGTTGTGCCGATGGGAGCAACTTTTGTGACGGATAAAGTTTATGAAGCTTTTATGAATGGACCTGAAAAGTTGGTTGAATTGATGCACGGCTATACTTATTCGGGACATCCTTTAGCGAGTGCGGCGGCTCTTGCAACGCTAGATACTTACATTGAGGATAAAATCTTTGAAAATGCGGTGGCGATGGCTCCGGTTCTTGAGAGTGCGGTTCATTCGCTTAAGGACAAACCATATGTGATAGATATTCGGAACTGCGGGATGCTTGCAGGAATTCAGTTGGCTGAGTATTCCAAAGAAGACCCGGGCCATATAGCCCGCGAAGCTTCCTACGAACTGTTCCGCCGCGGCGCGATGGTGAGGGCATCAGGGACCAATCTTTATCTCTCTCCTCCACTTATTCTGACCGATAACCATATTGATCAGATCGTAACCATGATCGGAGATGTGTTGAGTGATCTTTAACGTGTTTGTTGGCAGGTAGTTACTCCCATTCGATGGTTCCCGGGGGTTTTGACGTGATGTCATAAGTCACGCGGTTAATTCCTCGGACCTCGTTGATGATGCGTGTGGCCACGCGGCCTAGGAAAGCGTGGTCGAACGGAAAATAATCGGCTGTCATGCCATCGCTGGAGGTTACGGCTCGTAGAGCGCAGACATGGTCGTATGTCCGTTCATCTCCCATGACACCAACGGTTTTGACAGGAAGCAAAACTGCGAAAGCTTGCCAGATAGTGTCATAGAGACCAGCGTTCTTAATTTCTTCAATATAAATTTTATCGGCTTTCCTAAGAATTTCGAGTTTTTCGGGAGTAATTTCTCCGGGGAGTCTAATAGCAAGACCAGGCCCCGGGAAGGGATGCCGACGAATAAAGTCTTCCGGCATTCCGAGTTCGCGTCCCAATTCGCGGACCTCGTCCTTAAAAAGTTCCCGCAACGGTTCAACCAGCTTCAATTTCATCCGCTCTGGAAGCCCACCCACATTATGGTGAGATTTGATAGTTACAGACGGCCCGCCTGTGAAGGACACGCTTTCAATCACATCAGGATAGAGCGTTCCTTGGGCCAGAAAATCTGCCCCGCCTACGCGCTTTGCGCATTCGTCAAAGACATCAATAAACAACCCACCAATGATTTTCCGTTTTTGCTCGGGGTCACTGACTCCTGCCAGTTTTCCCAGAAATAAGGCCGAAGCATTTTCATGAATAAGGGGAATGTTATAATGATCGCGGAACATGGAAACCACTTGTTCGCTCTCCCCAGAGCGCATGAGTCCTGTATCTACATAGATGCAGGTGAGCTGATCGCCAATCGCTTCGTGAAGCAAAATAGCTGTTACCGAGGAATCGACTCCTCCAGACAGCCCGCATAAAACGCGGGACGATCCGACTTGATTGCGGATTTTTGCGATTTCTTCTGCACGAAAAGCGGCCATGGTCCAGTCGCCTTTGCAACCCGCAACCAGATGGGTAAAGTTTCTAATTAACTGGGTTCCGTGTGGAGTGTGCATGACTTCAGGATGAAACTGCACGCCATAAAATCTTCTCGTGTCATCGGCGACAGCTGCACACGGAGCTCCTTCGGATATTCCAACAATTTTGAATCCTTCAGGAAGGCGAGTCACGCGGTCACCATGGGACATCCAGACTTTCTCTTTGCTTCCCTTCATCCAAACATCTCGAAAAAGTAAGCAGTCTTCAGTAATATCAACACAGGCCCTGCCAAATTCACGGTGATCGGATTTATCAACGCGCCCACCGAGTTGTTGGCACATAGTTTGCTGACCGTAGCAAATGCCTAGCAAGGGAAGGCCAAGGGTAAAAATAAAATCAGGGGCTCTTGGCGAATCTGGATCAGCTACGGAACAGGGACCGCCGGATAGGATAATGCCGCGTGGGTTAAATTGACGGGTCCGATCTTCGTTGGCTTGGTTGAAGGGCCATATTTCGCAGTAAACCCCGCTTTCCCGAACACGACGTGCAATAAGCTGGGTTACCTGCGACCCAAAGTCTAGAATCAAAATGCGGTCATGCTGAAAGGGGAAGGAGGAAGACGTATCTGACATTGCGAACACTTTCGTTAATTGGCCAATAGAACCATTTAGTTTGGCTTGACCCCGTTGTATAAGCTCTTTTCAGTTCCGTAAATCTTCTTTTCGTCCTCTATCTTTTCTTTCCATGCATATTGTGCACGATTTTGAAAATTTTGTCCGAGATAAAGCACAGTGACGAATCCACCTGCTTTGTTGTAAGGACGGGATGCAATAACCTGAAAAAAGTCATCGTTGGATAAGTCCGGCACTTCCTGTGTTGCCCAGTTTACGCTTTGTGGATAGCTTACAGTTACACGGCGCATAATGTTTGCCCAAAGACTTTCTGCATACTCCAAAGGCCCTACAACGGGAGTTGATGTGTATAAGACAGCATCTCTTAGGTCCCACGGGCTTTCGGTTCCACTCTTTTTCTGTCTCAAACAGGCTTCCCAAATAGCAACAACCTCTGCAGTTGCCATAATATTAAAATGACGTTGATCGTAGCCTATTCCAGAAACTTTTTCTCCTTGGTAGATAACAGCCACTTGCTCAGTGGATGCTTCAAATATACTGCGAACAGGTGCGGGCAGGTTTTTTATATCCATAACTTGTTGTTGAATCAGCCGGAAACAAGTATCCTTTTGCATATCTTCAAGGTAAACTTTGTCGTTAAACCCTGCAATGGATTCTGTCTGTTCATAGCTTGTTCCGTAGACAACAAATACATTTCCTTGGTTCAAAAGTCCTTCTGCAACGAGAACGCGTGCAAGAATTTCTTCCTTTGCGTGGCATGTTGGACAGCTCTCTCCGCTTGAAACAATAACAACCAGAGAGTCTGGGCCTGTATGGAGGAGTTTTTCCTTCAAAATATTTACGTTCTCAGGAGATAAAACTTCGCTTTCTGCGTGCGCACTGCCAATACCTTTGCTTAAAACCGCATTCGCCGCCAGATTTCCAATTTCATGCCACAATCCATCACGATCTAGGACAAGAAGGGCGGCTCCAAATGGGCCACCTCGACCTTGTTTAACGTTGTTTTCTGCAAAAACGTCCGTCTTTTCAAGATACTCGCAAAGAATAGGCAGGTAAGAATCTATTCTTTTGTTATATGTCAAAACAAAGTTTTCCCTTTAAGAAAAATTACCCAACAAAGCTCACTCAATTTTCTTTGAAACACTATGTCCTGTCCACTAATTCCTTAACCAAATCACAAGATTTTGGGGTACATATAGTCAGTCATGCGTTTACCATCTCTCAGTTTTGAATTTTTTCCTCCAAAAACGGACAAAGCCCGTGAGGATTTGCGCGTGGGGGCTTTGAAGCTAGCCACCCTTTCTCCTAAGTTTATGACGGTAACCTATGGAGCAGCAGGAAGTACGCGAGAGGGAACTTTTGAAATTTGCAAAGAGCTGGCCACACAAACTTCTATTCCTGTGGGTTCTCATCTGACCTATCTGGGCTCTCGCAAGAAAGAGCTTTTCGCGTATGTAGATCAGTTGTGGGATTCAGGGATTCACCATCTTGTTGCCTTGCGTGGTGATATTCCCGTAGGGACGGATTTGAACCTTTACAAAGGTGAAGATTATTTTCACTATACCTCTGATTTTGTAGAAGCTCTTCTTTCTCGCCACCCGTTTGACATTAGCGTGGGGGCCTACCCCGAAAAACATCCAGATGCTCCGTCTATGAAGGCTGATCTTGAAGCTCTCCGCAAAAAATGTGATGCCGGAGCGGCGAGGGCCATTACCCAATTTTTCTTTGATAACACACTTTATTACAATTTTCTGGAGAAGGCTGCCCGTGCTGGGATTACGACTCCGATTGTTCCGGGTCTGATGCCGATTGGAGATCTAATAAAAATAGAGAAATTCGCGGTATCTTGCGGGGCAAGTGTCCCTGATTTTGTTCGCCGGAGGTTTTCTGGATGTGGAGAAGATCCTCAAAAAGTTTTTGAAGCGGGGTGCGATCTGTTGACCGAGCAGGTTGCTGATCTGGTCCGTCATGGCGTATCTCATTTGCATTTTTATACACTTAACCGTCCTGATCTTACCTACGCTGCGTGCGTAGCAAATGAGTTTGGACAACAAAACACCTAAGGAGAAAAACAATGGTACTCGCAACAAATCTTGGCTTTCCTCGCATTGGTGCAAAGCGTGAGCTGAAAAAAGCAACGGAAAGTTATTGGAAGGGGGAAATATCAGAAGAAGATCTTCTGGCTGCGGGGCGTGAAATTAGAAAAACGAACTGGCTAATGCAGAAAGAGGCTGGGTTGTCTCATGTTCCGGTCGGAGATTTTTCCTTCTATGATATTATGCTTGATATGTCTGTTTTGCTGGGGGCTGTTCCAGATCGTTATCATTGGAACGGCGGATTTGTTGGCCTTGATACTTATTTCTCAATGGCACGAGGAAATAGCAAACTGACGGCGATGGAAATGACCAAGTGGTTTGATACCAACTACCACTATATTGTTCCTGAATTCGAGCAGAGCCATTCATTCAAACTTTCTTCGAGTAAAATTTTTGACGAGATGGAAGAGGCTATTGCTCTTGGCATTCCTGCGCGTCCCCTTTTGATTGGGCCAGTGACATTCTTGTCGATGGGGAAAGCAAAAGATGGAAGTGATCCACTTGCTCTTCTTCCTCAGCTTCTTCCTGTGTACAAAGAAATTTTGGAGAAGCTTAAGAATCAAGGAGCGGAATGGGTTCAAATGGATGAGCCTGCGCTTGCCCTCGATCTAAGTGAGAGTCAAAAAGAAGGTCTGAAAACAGCCTATGCGGCCCTACACGGGGTTGGCCCCAAGATTCTTGTTGCAACCTATTTTGAAGGATTGAGGGACAATTTATCGCTTGCCGCCTCTTTGCCAGTTGAAGCTCTGCACATTGATTTGCGGCGAGGAGCTGGTCAGTTAGATAGCGTTCTAGGAGCGTTGCCGGAAGGAATGGTTTTGTCGCTAGGCCTTGTTGATGGTCGCAATATCTGGCGTAACAATCTGCGGGCGTCCTTAGATCTTGCTAAAAAGGCAGTCGCCAAATTAGGGGCTGATCGAGTTTGGATTGCTCCGAGTTGTTCCTTACTGCACAGTCCGATTGATCTGGATCGTGAAACAGTCATGGACTCTCAGTTAAAAAGCTGGCTAGCTTTTGCTAAACAAAAGCTGTCTGAAATTTCGTGGATTACTACCGCCCTTGAAAAAGGAGATGCGGCAATTTCTAATGAACTGGCCGCAAGTGACGAAGTTGTGAAAGATAGGGCGACATCACCTCGCATTCATAATCCAGAGGTTAAAAAACGCATGGATTCCTTGCTTCCTTCGATGATGGAACGTAAAAGTCTGTTCAAGGTACGGCAGGTTATTCAACAGGAAACTTTGGCGTTGCCTAAATTCCCAACGACGACGATTGGATCTTTTCCTCAAACCACAACAATCCGTGAAGCGCGGGCCGCGTTCAAGAAAGGGACGCTTGACCTTGCAGGTTATACTGCTGCGATGAAGGCAGAGATTGCAGAAGTGGTTCGCTTTCAGGAAGAGATAGGCATTGACGTTTTGGTTCATGGTGAGCCTGAACGGAACGATATGGTAGAATATTTTGGTGAACAGCTTGCCGGATATACGTTTTCTCAGAACGGATGGGTCCAATCTTATGGTTCTCGCTACGTTAAGCCACCGATTATTTTCGGAGATGTTTCTCGGCCACGGCCAATGACTGTGGAGTGGTCCAGCTATGCCCAATCTTTAACATCCTTGCCGATGAAAGGAATGTTGACGGGACCGATTACTATGTTGTTATGGTCGTTTGTGCGAGACGATCAGCCAAAGTCTGACACGTGCTATCAGATTGCCCTTGCTCTTCGGGATGAGGTTCTTGATCTGGAAGCTGCGGGGATTCGAGTCATCCAGATTGATGAGCCTGCTATTCGCGAAGGACTTCCTCTTCGCAAGGAGAACTGGGAATTCTACTTGAAATGGGCTGTTAATTCGTTCCGACTTTCTGCCGCTGGCGTTCGGGATGAAACCCAAATTCATACTCATATGTGCTATGCTGAATTCAATGACATTATACATTCTATCGGGGATATGGATGCGGATGTTATTTCGATTGAAACCAGTCGCTCGCAGATGGAGCTTCTGGAGGCGTTCGTAAACTATAAATACCCGAACGAAATTGGCCCCGGGGTTTATGACATCCATTCTCCTCGCGTTCCAGAAACACATGAGATGCTTGTTCTTCTTGAAAAGGCGGCAATGGTTCTTGATCCATCACAAATTTGGGTGAATCCCGATTGCGGACTCAAAACCCGTTCTTGGGCCGAGGTTAAACCAGCTCTCACTAATATGGTGGAGGCAGCCAAGCTTGTGCGGGGACTTTATCCCGGGACATCTTATCACAGTTCTTGATCGGTCTCGGTCGGGATACGCACCAAAACGGCGGCAAAAAATCCGTCGGTTTGGTGGCGGGCGGGTGTGAGGCGCAGGTAAGAACCTTCACAGGGGATCAGGCATCCGCTTGGCCATATCTCGGCAAGGGGGGCAAGGCGAAACTCAGGGTGGTGAGTCAGAAAGGATTCAATTTGCTGCTCATTTTCTGCAGGAAGAAGAGAACATGTGGCGTAAACCAAGCGGCCTCCAATTTTTACGCAAGGAGCAACTTTGTCTAAAATCTCGGCCTGAATGGGGAGTAAGTCTTCAAGACTTGGACCGTAAACTCTCCAGCGCAAATCGGGATTACGCCGCCATGTTCCGGTTCCCGTACAAGGAACATCGGCAAGGACAACATCAAAAGTTTTTTTCTGGCGACGAAGCCATTTGCGGTGACGTTCATCAGCTAGAGGTCGTAGCTCAATAATATCTGAGATGTGGGCGCGACGAAATCTATCCCGCGCTTTTTCTAGACGTCCAGCATCCATATCCATGGCAACAATGCGGCCTTTTTTCAGCATGGCATTGGCAATGGCTAGTGTTTTTCCACCTGCTCCGGCGCAGTAATCAAGGACTTGTTGACCGGGTTGCGCATTACAAGCTAACGCAATCATTTGCGAGCCTTCGTCCTGAATGTCAATCCACCCTTTGCGAAAGGCTTTGGTTTCTGAGAGATAGGTTTTTCCCGCAACGCGCAATCCCCATGGGGAATAGGACGATGTTTCCGTTTTGACGTGATCTTCTCTCAAAATTGATTGAACCGTATCACGGTCTGAGAGCAGTAAATTAACGCGCAGATCCAACGAGGCTCCCTTCATAAAAGCAGAGAGTTCTTTGGCAAAGTCATTGCCAAAATAAGCGCGGAGTTGGGATTCGTATAGAGGGGGACATTCCGTTCGCACAGATTCTGGAAGAGTATTTGATTCGAGATCAAGTTTGCCAAGGGCTGTGATTAATTTTTCTTCATCCTCTGACAAAAGAGAGGGAGCGTATTTTGTTCCATCAAATAGGCGAGGCAAGTCTGTAACTTTTTCAACTATTCTTAGGTAGGCTATCAACAAAAGGCGCGAGGAAACTTCTTTCCCGCACTTCTTAAGAGCCCATCCTAGGCGAGCCCAGTGACGGAAAATTGCATAAACGCGTTCCACAATATCGGCGCGATCTTTGGAACCGATATAGCGACGGTGGCGCATATAATCGCCAATGGTCAAATCCATTGGGACACGGGAAGACTGAATGCGTTCCAGAATATCCAGAACGGCCTGGGTGCGAGCGGATGGGATCATAATAGGCGGGTTTGTAGCAGGTTGTCCTGCTTAGCGCAAACTATTCCATAGGTGCTATAAATTTCCTTAAAGTTCTTTCGCTCTCTTCAAAGACGGTGCGGAGGGATCTCAGTTCCTCTGAGAGGGTACCTAAATCTTTATTTTCCTGTTTCTCCTGTTGATAGGCTTTGCGCTCAATTTCTGCGGCCAATTCTGATAGTTGTACAACTCCTAGGGCTGCGCTGGAAGATTTGAGAGGATGAACAGCTTCGGCCAGTTCTTTCGCATGACCATTGGCCGCAGCATCAATGGCGCGGGAAATGTATTTGGCACTGTTTGTTAGATAATCCTTAACCATTGGTCTAAATTTATCATCCATGAGGTCTTGCATATCCTTGAGTGTATCCATGTCTATCAGCACGGCTTGGCTGTGATGTTCTGGTGAAGCCTCTTTTTGAGAGGCCTTTTCTAAAGAACAAGGTGCCAAAAGCCATTTATTCAGGACCGTAATCATGGCCTGTTTCTTAATCGGCTTGGTGATGTAGTCATCCATGCCAGCAGCGTAGCATTTTTGGTCATCGCCTTTGATGGCGTGAGCGGTAAAAGCGACAATAGGAGTTTTTTCGAAAGATTCACGTTTTTCAAGAATACGGATGGTTCTTGTGGCCTCGAATCCGTCCATTTCCGGCATCTCGCAGTCCATAAAGATAAGGTCAAAGTGACGTTGTTTTATCAGCCTGACAACTTCGTGTCCGTTTCCGGCTGGGGTTACATGGCATCCCATTTTCTCAAGCATGGTTGTGGCAACCATTTGGTTGGTTGGGTTGTCTTCGGCCAATAAAATCTGGGCTCCTTCGAAAGATTCGTTCTGGGCCTCGGCACTTTCTTTTCTTGTATTGATTTCTCGCAACATATGACGAGTAATCATAGAAAAATCGGCTTTTCCATCGCGCATAGATTTAATGGCAGAAACTGCCACAGCAATATCGTTGCCACTGACAGGTTTTGTCAAATAACCATTAAACCCAATTTCTTCCATTCTCTGAGAGTCTCCGCGACTAGGTGCAGAAGAAACCATTAAAAGAGAAACGTCTTTGAGCGTTTTGTCTTGTTTGATTATTTTAGCCAGTTCTAAGCCATCCATGCCTGGCATCATGTAATCAAGGATTGCTATTTCAAAAGGGTGTCCTTTTTCTGCAGAAGATTTCATGATCTCTAGTCCTTCTTCGGCAGAGGAGGCGAGAGCAATGTCAACTTTTTGTTTTCGTAGTTGTTCGGTGGCTATTTCCTGAGCCACTTTGTTATCATCAATGACGATAATTTTTACATCAGACACATCAGTTGAGAAGTCAATTCTCTCATATTTTGGTGCGGCGGTATCAAGTGCAAGTCGGAATGTAAACCAGAATTTTGATCCAACGCCGAGGGTGCTTTCTACGCCAATATCACCCCCCATCATGAGGGTTAACTCTTTGCAGATGGCTAGACCTAAACCGGTTCCGCCGAATTTACGAGTTGTTGAGCCGTCGGCTTGAGAAAATTTATTAAACACATAACTTTGTTTGTCTTGAGGTATCCCGATTCCTGTGTCTTCAATATATCCATTGAACGTTACCCATCCGTCCCTACTTTCTTTTACATCCACGCCAACCAAAACGTACCCAGACTCTGTGAATTTTATAGCGTTGCTGGCAAGGTTTAAGAAAACTTGGCGAACTCGTCCCGGGTCCCCCATAACGTAACGGGGCATATCTGGCACAAAGCGTAGAAGCATTTCTAACCCTTTTTCCTGTGCCTTGACGGCAACCAGATCAGTCATTTCCTCGACCAAAGATTGCAGATCAAAGGGGATAATCTCAAATTCCAGTTTACCCGCTTCGATTTTAGAAAAATCAAGAATATCATTCACGAGTTGCAGCAAATTTTCTGCCGAATTGATGGCAGTTTGCACATATGTTTTTTGTATGGCATCAAGAGGGGTTTCCATCAGCAAATTGGTCATACCAATTACCCCGTTCATTGGTGTACGGATTTCATGGCTCATGTTGGCTAGGAATTCTGATTTGAGACGTGTGGCTTCTTCGGCTTGCTCTTTAGCAATGGCAAGCTCTTCGGATTTCCTTTCCATTTGCGAAGCGTACTCGCGCAGCCGCTCTTCGGAAGACTTACGCTGGGTAATGTCGCGGATCGATCCAACCATCCGGACGGGCTTCCCCTCGCTATCCCGAACTGTGGAGGCTTTTGCACGAAACCAACAATACTCACCTGATTTTTTCTTCAGACGGAATTCTATATTAAAAGGGGTGTATTTTTCGAAATGGTCGGTTAACATTAATTTGAGAGGATTCATATCATCCGGATGGAGCATTGCAAGAAATTGGCTATAGCTTGCGACAATTTCGTTTTCGGCATAGCCTAAAAGGTTCTTAAATTGCACAGACCAATATTCTTCGTCTTTGTTAATATCTGGCCAATCCCATATACCGTCATTCGTTCCCTCAATAGCCAGAGTAAAACGTTCTTCGCTGTGTTTGAGCGTATCCGTGACTTGTATTCTTTTGAGGGTTTGTTTGTAGTGAATAAAGGCAAACAATGACGATACAAGAAGACCAATTAAAATGCACATGAGTTCGGCACGTTGTATGGTGGCAATTCGTGCGGCAAAATCTTCTGAATCCATGTCAACAGCGGCGACACCTACGAAAGATCCTGCGCTGTCATAAAATGGCATATAGGCAGAAACAAAGCTTCCCCAGCGGTCTGTGCTGGGTCTTTTTTCGAAAACAGCTTTTTGGTTTTTAAGTGCGTCAAGAAGGGCAGGCATTTCGTTGGCCTCTTCGTACACATCCATAATATGAGATTTGGTTTCTACGCCATTCTCGATAATTCCCGGGGGAGTTGGATCAAGGACGAAGTAAACCTGGCCCTCTTTGAGGATACAGGTATAAACATATTTGGCGTTTTTGAATAATTTTTGAACTTGACTCAATTCTGCAATCTGGTTGAGGTATTCTGGGCTTGTTTCTTGGTCGCGAGAGGTGAAGGTTTTATGCAAGTCGCCGTCAACTCGCTGTGTGACTGTATAAACAATACCTGTTAGGTATTCTTCAAGGTCTTTCTCCAGAACGGTAAAGGTATAGGAGTACAGCACGTAGCTACTGCCTAATACTGCCAAGAAAGTTACAAGACCAAGCAAAAGAGAAGTTTTTAGAGATTGAAAGTGAATATGCATGATGCCCCAACCAGAATAACAAGGAGAAGAGTATGAAGGGTGTATATCCAAGATTGAAGGGTTATCTGAATATTTTTACTTTTTATTAAATATGTAAATCAATCCCAAGAAAAAATCCGTAGCGTTCATTCTTCGGCATCGGTATAAGTTCTTCTTAATTATCAAGCTATTGAAAAGGTATAAACCTATGCATGAGTATCGCACGCATAAAGGCGGGGAATTACGGATGGCCCATGTCGGGCAGACAGTCAAGCTTTCGGGGTGGATTCACCGCATCCGCGACCATGGTGGTGTCTTGTTTATTGATCTGCGGGATACTTACGGTTTGACGCAATGCGTGATTGACCAGGATAGTTCGCTTCTTTCTCAAATTGATAAATGGCGTCCGGAGTCAGTGGTTACTTTGACGGGCCATGTTAAGGCACGTCGTGAAGAAACTCGCAATCCTCGCTTGCCGACCGGGGATATAGAAGTTTACATTGATGGAGCAATCATGCAGTCCGCTGCAGATATTTTGCCAATCCAAGTTGCTGATGAAGACCAAGCTGGTGAAGATCTCCGGTTGAAGTATAGATACCTTGATCTGCGCCGTGAGGGGATGCATTCTCGCGTTCGTTTGCGCAACAATGTCATTGCTTCGATGCGTCGTAGAATGTGGGATCATGGATTTCAGGAATTCAATACTCCTATCCTCACGGCTTCTTCTCCTGAAGGGGCGCGGGATTATTTGGTGCCATCCCGGCTGCACCCGGGAAAGTTTTATGCTTTGCCTCAAGCTCCTCAGCAATTCAAACAATTGTTAATGGTTTCAGGCTTTGATCGGTATTTTCAAATTGCCCCATGTTTTCGTGACGAGGACGGACGGGCTGACCGCCTTGCTGAATTTTACCAACTTGACTGTGAGTTCTCTTTCGTCACCCAAGACGATGTGTTTCAAACCATGGAATCGGTGATTGGCGGAGTTTTTGAAGATTTTGCAGGCTGGACTGGAATTCATCATAGTGTGACTTCCTCTCCGTGGCCTCGCCTGACATGGACTGAGGCTATGCTTAAATATGGGTCTGATAAACCGGATTTGCGCAACCCTCTGGTAATTTGCGATGTAACCGAAGTTTTCAAGAGGGAAGATGTAACCTTTAATGCCTTCAAGGGGGTCATTGAAAAAGGTGGTGTGGTGCGGGCCATTCGGGCTCCGAAGGTTTCGGACAAGCCTCGCAGTTTCTTCGACAAGCTCAACGACTGGGCGAAAGGCGAGGGAGCTCCGGGCCTTGGGTATATTCTGTTTGAAGGAGAAGAGGGTAAGGGGCCAATTGCTAAATTTGTGCCACCAGAAGCGCAAACTCTCTTGCGGAGTCTTGCCGGATTAGAAAATGGTGATGCCGTTTTCTTTGTCTGTGACAAGCCGGCTTCTGCAGCAAAAATGGCTGGAAAAGCTCGCGATAAAATCTGTGATGACATGGAGAACCGCGATCAAGGGGCCTATAAGTTCTGTTGGATTGTCGATTTTCCTATGTATGAAATGAACGAAAAAACCGGACAAATTGATTTCGCTCATAATCCATTCTCAATGCCACAGGGAGGGCTTGAGGCTCTGAGCAGGCAAGATCCTCTGACTATTCTTGCTTACCAGTATGACTGTGTGTGTAACGGGTTCGAGGTTTGCTCAGGAGCGATTCGCAACCACCGTGCGGACATCATGGAAAAAGCTTTCGATATTGCTGGATATGCTCGTGAAGTCTTGGAAAAGAAATTTGGTGGGATGCTGAGTGCTTTCCGCTACGGGGCTCCGCCTCACGGTGGGTGTGCCTTTGGTATTGACCGGATTGTTATGTTGCTTGCCAACGAACCAAACCTGCGCGAAGTTTATGCGTTTGTTATGAACGGAGCCTATGAAGATTTGATGATGGGCTCACCGAGCGATGCAACGCCAGAACAACTTCGGGATCTCCATATTAAACTGGACCTGCCTAAGCCCAAAATGGCAACGGCTGATGAAAAGAAAACGGCCTAATTCCGATGAAGCTAAAAGAATTGGATTATAACCTTATCGGGGCACGGTTTTGTTGTTTGCTAGCTGGAGTTTTCTTGGCTCAGCTAGGTTCGGTTGTGTATGAGGGTAGAGGAAAAGATCGTTCCTCTTCATCTGCTGCTCAAACGGCAACTGGAGTGATTCGTTCTTCTTCTGCGCTGAAAAAAACGTCTTCCGTCCTTACATCCAGTTTTCGGGAGCGTGGAGATCGGTGTGCTGGCCGCACTCGCCCATCCCGATATGAGGGACTAAGTTCTCTGTGTACTCCGGACCCATAGGGTCATAGCCAGAGTATGGTGGAATAATCCCTATTTCTTCAAATGGTCGCGGATCAATATTTCGGCGATCTGGACGGCGTTCAGTGCCGCTCCTTTGCGCAGATTATCTGCCACGCACCAGAAGTTCAGGCCGTTTTCAACCGTGCTGTCCTCGCGAATCCGGCTAATGAAGACGTTATCTTCTCCTTGAATTTCAACTGGCGTGACATAAGCCATATCCGATTCCAGATCAATCACGGTTACGCCTTTAGCTTTTTGAAGAATCTTACGCGCCATCTCCGCTGATATATCGTTCTCAAATTCAACATTCACCATTTCTGCGTGGCCAATAAAAACCGGAACGCGGACACAGTTGGCGCAAACTTTGATTGAAGGATCTAAAATCTTTTTCGTTTCGGCCACCATTTTCCATTCTTCTTTGGTCATCCGGTCGTCCATAAAGCTGTCAATTTGTGGAATGACGTTAAAAGAAATTTGTTTAGGAAACTTTTGTGGCTCTGGCGTTTGATTCATATAAATGCTGCGAGTCTGATTGAACAATTCGTCCATGGCATCTTTTCCGGCACCGGAAACCGATTGATAGGTTGAAACCACCACGCGTTTGATTTTTGCAATATCATGAAGAGGTTTGAGGGCGACAACCATTTGAATCGTTGAACAATTCGGATTGGCGATGATGTTTTTATTTTTATACTCGGCGATAGCGTGCGGGTTGACTTCTGGGACAACCAAAGGCACATCGGGGTCCATGCGAAAATGACTGGTATTATCAATAATCACTGCGCCGGCGGCGGCGGCTTTAGGGGCAAACTCTGCCGAGACCTTGGCTCCCGGGGAGGATAGTACAATGTCTATTCCACGAAAATCTACTTTCTCAAGGTCTTGTACTGGAAGGTCTTCTTCCCCAAACGGGGCTGTTTTTCCAACGGATTTTGCGGAAGCTATGGCAAGAACCTCGGAAACCGGAAAATTACGTTCGGCCAGAATGCTGAGTATTTCGCGCCCAACATTTCCAGATGCTCCGACAACTGCTACTTTGTATGCCATAATCTTCGCCCCATTCTCTTCAAGGTCTGTTTAACTTTTTGCGATAAGCTCAGAGCGTGCTAATTTCGCTCTCTAAAGTCAAGTGTTCCTTTACCTTATGACCCACATTCGTCCTTTTCCGCCGTCTGATTTTTATGATCACCTGCCGTTCGGGGTTCTGGTCGTTGAGGAAGATAGCCAAAAAATTCTTTTCGCAAGCGATATCATGAAAAAATGGCTGGAAGCTCCACTTCCTGAAACGCATGATCTGTTTGACATATGGGATAGTCTTGCGGCGAAAAATCTATCGTTTGACTCTTCTGCTCATATTGCGCTCAAGGCCAAATGGGTGAAAGTCTGGTGTGTAGGGGGGATGTGGGATCATCGTCCTGCGCGTCTCTTTTTTGTAGATGATGTATCGGGCGATCATGAAAACGAGACAAAACTTAAAGCGGCGATTGGTGAAGCTGCTGTTGTGAGTGAAATGAAGTCAAATTTTCTAGCGACCATGAGTCACGAGATGCGAACACCGATGCAATCTGTTTATGGGTTGCTTGAGCTCATGGAGTTTGAGCCGTTGCCTCTCTCCAGTCTTGAAATGGTTCGCACTGCAAAGAATTCGGCTACGGGGCTATTGGAAATTTTGGATGATGTGCTTGATCTTGCCAAGATCGAGGCCGATAAAATGGAGCTGGATTTGTTTGAGGTTCCTGTCCGAACTCTTGTCACAGGTATTGTGGAGGGCTTGTCAGTTAAGACGTTGGGTAAACCCTTGTGCCTTTGTGAGGATATTTCCTCTGCTGTTCCAGCCGTGATAACTGGTGACCCCAAACGCCTTCGTCAGATTTTGATGAATTTGACTGGCAACGCCTTGAAGTTCACTGAACAAGGTTCTGTGACAATTCGCGTTCTGGTTAAAGATACCCCCCATTTACCTGTTTCAGAAACAGCTTGTTTGCTGAGGTTTGAAGTGGTGGATACTGGCGTGGGAATCTCAGAAGATGTACAGAAGAAACTCTTTCAGGTCTTTACCCAAGCTGACAGTTCAAC
>CAYZAR010000010.1:17433-18941 GCA_964476455.1 uncultured Micavibrio sp. | reverse complement strand
GTAGAGCCTTGTTCGCGATTTTTTTCGCGGTGAGGTTTGCTGCTTCGTATTGTTTTTCGGGGCTGTCATGGTCCTGATACATATCGGGCAGATGGAGTGTCCGAATTTTCAAGCCTGTATCAAGGAGTCCAGTTTCCGAGAGGTGATGTAGGACATATGCGCCAAACCCTCCCATAGAGCCTTCCTCAACAGTTAGAAGTATCTTGTGGTGTTTGGCAAGTTGTGTCACCAGATCTTTATCAAGAGGCTTGGCAAATCTGGCATCTGCCACAGTGACCGAGACACCTTTTTCTTCGAGAAGTTCTGAGGCTTTGAGGCACTCGCCAAGCCGTGTTCCGTAAGAAAGCAAAGCAACATCGCTCCCTTCTTTTAGGATGCGGCCTTTGCCGATTTTAAGAGGTTTGCCAAATTCCGGCATATCAACGCCTATCCCCTCTCCGCGAGGATAGCGCAGAGCAATCGGGCCGCAATCGTAGGCGGCTGCCGTTGCAACCATATGAACCAGTTCTGCTTCATCACCTGCGGCCATCAGAACCATGTTGGGAAGGCAGCCAAGATAGGAAATGTCAAATGTACCTGCGTGTGTGGCTCCATCGGCCCCAACCAATCCAGCCCGATCAAGGGCAAAGCGAACTGGAAGAGATTGAAGAGAAACATCATGCATAATTTGGTCATAGGCGCGTTGCAGGAAGGTCGAATAAATGGCTACAAAAGGTTTGAGCCCTTCAGTGGCCAGACCTGCGGCAAAGGTGACTGCGTGTTGTTCGGCAATCCCCACATCAAAAAAGCGCGATGGAAAAACTTCTTCAAAAAGATCAAGTCCGGTTCCGGTCGGCATGGCAGCAGTAATCGCCACAATGCGGGAGTCTTTCTCTGCCTCCTTGATAAGAGAATGAGCAAAAACTTTGGTATAGCTAGGGGCATTTGATTTTGCTTTGCTCTGTGCACCAGTTACAACATCGAACTTGGCTACGCCGTGCATTTTATCGGGGGCGTTCTCTGCCGGAGCATACCCTTTCCCCTTTTTCGTGACGACATGAAGGAGAACAGGCCCATCATGAGGAGAATTTTTGAGGTTGCGCAGCACAGGCAAAAGATGGTCAAGATTATGACCGTCTATCGGGCCAATATAGTAAAACCCCAATTCTTCGAACAAGGTTCCGCCGCCAAGGGCAGCGCGGGCGGTTTCTTCGGCACGTTTTGCCGCATGGCGTAGAGGAAGAGGCAGAAAATCTGATACTGTTTTGGCAATTTTTCGTGCATCGTTATATCCCTCTGACGAAACCAACCGCGAGAGATACTTGCTCATTGCGCCAACAGGTGGAGAGATAGACATTTCATTGTCATTGAGAATAACGATCATGCGACTTTTGATGGCTCCAGCGTTGTTCATTGCTTCGTAAGCCATTCCTGCCGAAATGGACCCATCGCCAATCACGGCAATAACATGATTGTCTTTTCCCAAGAGGTCACGCGCAACCGCCATGCCAAGTCCAGCGGAAATGGAG
>CAYZAR010000010.1:0-17423 GCA_964476455.1 uncultured Micavibrio sp. | reverse complement strand
CGTATATACTTTCACTGCGTTTGGTGAAGCCGGAAAGTCCCCCTCCTTGACGCAGTGTGTGAATTTGATCGCGGCGACCTGTCAAGATTTTATGAGGATAGGCTTGATGGCCAACATCCCAAATTAAACGGTCTTCTGGCGTATTGAACACAGCGTGAAGGGCTACGGTCAGTTCGACAACGCCAAGGCTTGCTCCTAAATGACCACCAATTTTTGAGACAACATCAATTGTTGTACTGCGCAGTTCATCAGCCAGACGCTTCAATTGATCGTCTCCAAAGTGACGCAAATCTTCGGGAAAAGCCACGCGGTCCAGCAGGGGTGTTTTGCTTTTTTCGGGAGAGGACGTTGCCAGAGTTAAATTCGTTTTCATGGTGGTTTCCCTTTCCCTCTCTTCTTCTCAATGGTTTGGAAAAACTTAGGCCCTTCTTTTCAGGACGTAATAGGCCAGTTCCTCGAACATTTTTGCACGTCCTTGAAAAACGAACAGGTGGCGAATTGCTTGCTCAACCAGCATCTCAGCACGTTGACGCGCTTGCTCTTTCCCCATCGTGGACACGAAAGTTGATTTTCCCGCTTTTTCATCCTGATTGGCGGGTTTACCAGTTGTATGGGAGTCAGACTCAACGTCCAGAATATCATCGGTCACTTGAAACGCGAGGCCAAGGTCATACGCAAACGACGTCAAAGCGCGGCGATAAGAGTCCCCAGCCTTGCCAAGAATGGCTCCAGCTTCGCAGGAAAAGGCCATGAGTTTTCCTGTTTTCATGCGTTGCAAACGGCTGATCGTGCCCAGATCAAACTTGGCATTCTCACCAATTAAATCAAGCATTTGTCCGCCAACCATTCCTTGATGTCCGGCTGCATCAGCCAAAGCTGCAATAAGGGCGCAGCGTACATAAGGGTCTTCGTGGGTTTCCGGTTCGGATAAAACCTGAAAGGCCATGGTCAACAACCCATCACCCGCCAAGATGGCGGTGGCTTCGTCATAGACGCGGTGAACGGTAGGTTTGCCACGCCGCAAATCCGAATTGTCCATTGCGGGCAGATCATCGTGCATAAGGGAGTAAGTATGAACCATCTCAATCGCGGCTGCGACACGTTTGGCGCGGGCAGGGTCCACGTTGAACAACTTGGCCGATTGCATGACCATGAAGGGCCGCAAACGTTTTCCGCCCGCCAAAGTTCCGTAGCGCATGGCATCGTAAAGTTTGGCTTCCGCCAGATCGGTTTCGGGAATAAGCCGTGAAATAGCTCTCTCAACCATTTGGACGGTTTCTTCGAGAGCTTCTTTCAGTTCAGGGCTGGACTCGCGTGGTGACGGGGCCATAGGCAGATTCTCCTTGCTGGTGGATCAGTCGTTATCCAGTGGCGCGGTTGTTGTTCGGCCATCGGGTGTTACAATTATTTTTTCGATTTTGGATTGAGCTTCGAGAAGTTTGGTTTCGCAATGGGTTTTGAGTGCGACACCGCGTTCATACGAAGAAATAGATTTTTCCAAGCTGGTTTTACCAGTCTCAAGGTCACGGACAATTGCTTCCAGTTCAGCCAAAGCTGCTTCGAAGCTCATCTTATCAATTGCAGTGAGTGCATCAGTCATATTCTTATGTCATCTGTCTAGAGTCCTAAGAGTGTAAGTCAGGTGGCCATGTTTCTCAAGCCGAAAATACAAAGAACTCACGGAGAAAGTTTCCAGCTAGACGAGGCCCAACTCGCGCTCAAGAGCTCCACAAAAAATATGGCCCATCGTAATGTGCATTTCTTGAATGCGGGCGGTCGAGGTCGCGCAGGGGATCTTGATAGCTATATCACACAAAGGGGCAAGCGGTCCGCCATCCTCTCCGGTTAGGCAGACAGTTGTTATGCCAATAGAGCGAGCTGTTTCTACAGCCTTTATAATATTAGGGCTTTTGCCAGAGGTGCTTAAGCCTACGAGGAGATCCCCCTCTTTACCTAGGGCCTCAATTTGTCGAGCAAAAACAGACTCGTATCCGAAGTCGTTCGCGCAAGCTGTTAAGGCCGATGGATCAAGGCTGAGGCAAAGGGCCGGAATAGTTTTACGGGGCTCACAGAGTTTAATAGAAAGCTCAGCCGCAATATGTTGAGCATCGGCGGCACTTCCCCCGTTCCCACAAAAAAGTATTTTTCCTCCGTTTTTTATAACCTTGGCAGATTCTGTTACCCATACAGACAGAAGCGGACCAAGTCTGGCAAAAGTTTTCTCGGCAACCTCTTGGTGAAACTTGGTTTCGGCTAACCAAAAATTATCAAATGAAAAAGACGTCATGGGGCCACACTTGGAGAGGCAAGCCTATTATATTGCAATTCTTCCTCACTTAACTGGAATCCCGCAATAACCTGAAACTGGTTGGCATTGCTTCCGGCAGGGAGGGGAATGGTTTGTCGCAACTGGTCTTGTTTGGTCGTTTCGGTTTCGCCCTTATGGTAGGTCAAGGAAATAGCAAAAACATCTTTGGCAATAATTGCACCGCTAGGGTCTACGACAGTCAAGAAATAGGGGTAGGAATAGTTGGCTTCAACCACCGTATCTTTTATGCCTTGAGGCCCGAGTTTTCCGGCAAAATCAAGAGTGAGGTCTAGTGTAACCGAACTAGAACCGATTTTGCAGCTTGCCGTGATGTTATTTAGAAAGGTTTCGGTGACAAGGTCCGCCGGAGAAGGTTTATCAGGATTCGCGTATTGAGCCAGACGGGAATCTTCCCCTAAAACCTTAACCTGCGGGCATTCCGGGCCGGTTGCTGCAAGAATCGGGGCCAGAGAGGATTTGGTCGTCGCTTCTGCTGGGGATTCCTTCGTATCCTCGGACTTTGTAGAGGAGGAAAGGGAGGGAAGCTTGATTTGAGACAGGCTCTCACCAAGGGACGAAACGCTCTCACAGCCACTCAAGGTCAGGGTTAAAAGCGGGGCTGCGAGCAGCAGACCAAAACGAAAAGGAAATGAGGCCATAAAAAACTCCAATGCTCACCATAAAGCAATAAGGGGAAGAATAAACGAAACAAATTTCATGGCAAGCGATCCTTCGATTTGCTATGGATTGAATATGATGGAAAATTCGGACAAACCAAACTTGAAAATTGTTCTTGCCGCGCCTAGGGGCTTTTGCGCTGGCGTGGATCGGGCCATTCAAATTGTTGAAAAGGCGATTGAAAAATATGGCTCTCCGGTTTATGTCCGGCACGAGATTGTACATAATAAATATGTTGTGGATGGGTTGAGGGACAAAGGCGCAGTGTTCGTTGAGGATTTATCCGAAGTCCCCGATGATGGTCAGCCCGTCATCTTTTCGGCTCATGGGGTTGCAAAATCTGTTCCTGAAATGGCGCGAGCCCGTCAGATGTTTTTTATTGATGCAACTTGTCCTCTCGTGACCAAAGTTCACAATGAGGCCGAACAGCATTTTCGTCTTGGCCGTTTGGTTATCTTGGTGGGGCATGCCGGACATCCCGAGGTTATCGGGACAATGGGGCAGCTTCCCTTTGGGGCCGTGTGTCTTGTCGAAACTCTCGCCGATGTCGAGAAACTTGAACTTCCTTTAGGGACATCCGTAGCCTATTGCACGCAGACCACTTTGTCTTTGGATGATACGGCCAGTATTGTGGAAGCTCTCAAACAAAAATTTCCCGCCATCGTTGGTCCGCAAAAGGACGATATTTGTTACGCCACAACCAACCGGCAGGCGGCTGTGAAAGAGATTGCGCCGAAGGTCGGGGCTTTGTTTGTGATCGGGGCTCCCAATTCGTCCAACTCAAATCGCTTGGTTGAAGTGGCTAAAAATTATGGATGCCCGTCAGCCTTCTTGGTCCAAGGGGCTGCAGATATTCCGTGGGACCAGATTGTCACAGTCTCTGCCTTGGGTTTGACGGCTGGGGCTTCTGCGCCGGAAATTCTGGTTAAAGAAGTCATCGCAGAGCTTTGCACCAAATACAATGTAACGGTTGAAGAAAATGTTTTGGTTAAAGAAAATATCCTCTTTAACATTCCGCGCATTTTGCGGGACGAGGAAGAATGCAGCGTTCTTCAGTCTTCTCAATCTTCGGTGGCGTGACCATGGCTGTTTATACGCCGCTTTCGAATGAACAAATTGGCGAGTTTTTATCCAATTATGATTGTGGAAGTTTTCTTTTGGCGGAAGGAATTCTGCAAGGGATAGATAATACAAACTACAGAATCGAAACAACGCAAGGCCGCTATGTTTTGACGATTTTTGAATCACGGATTGATCCGCGTGATCTTCCTTTCTTTCTTGATTTTATGGCTCATGTCGCGGATTGCGGGGTTAGTTGCCCTGATCCAATTATACGGCGCGATGGGGATCTGACAGGAACATTGGCTGGAAAAACTGCGGTTTTGATGCCGTTTTTGTCGGGGCATGGAGTTTCTTCTACGGAGATTACACCTGAGCTTTGCTGTGAATTTGGGGCTCTTCTTGGTCATCTTCATATTGCGGGATTGGCCTTTGATGAAACGCGCAAAAATTCGATGGGGCTTGATGCGTGGAAAACCCGCGTTGCTGCTATCGGAGAGCGAGGTGCGCCAGAGGTCATGGAGGTTATTCAGGGAGAGATGGCCTATATCGAATCTAATTGGCCAGAGAATCTTCCCAAAGGAGCGGTTCATGCTGACCTTTTTCCTGATAATGTTTTTGTGACGGACGGTCATGTTTCAGGGGTGATAGATTTTTACTTCGCAGCAACAGAGTTTCTAGCTTATGACTTGGCTATTGCTGTTAATGCATGGTGTTTTGATGAACATCACGAATTTGTTACGGCCCGTTGGGAATCTTTGATGGATGGATATAGCCGATTGTACAAGATGTCGGATGATGAACGAGGGGCTTTTAATGTTTTACTAAGAGGATCGGCTCTTCGTTTTCTGGTCTCTCGTCTTCACGATTTTGTTTTTCACGATCCGGCTGCTTTTGTTGCTCCCAAAGATCCTTCTGAATACCTCAAAAAACTGGAGTTCCATCGTCATGCCAGAATCCTCTCCTGTTGAAATTTTTACGGATGGTGCGTGTAGTGGGAATCCCGGACCCGGGGGATGGGGGGCCTTGCTGCGAGCCAAGGGGCAAGAAAAAGAACTCTCCGGAGGCGAAGCAGAAACAACCAATAACCGCATGGAGTTGACTGCTGCTATTCGGGCCTTGGGGGCTCTCACGCGGCCTTGTGCGGTGATCCTTTATACCGATAGCAAATATGTGATGGATGGAATTCAGCAATGGATGCCAGCTTGGAAAGCGAGAGGCTGGAAAACGGCTGATAAGAAACCCGTAAAAAATCAAGATTTATGGCAGGAGCTTGATTTTCAAGTGCAGCGACACAGCGTAAAATTCATCTGGGTCAAGGGCCATGCGGGCCATGTCGAGAATGAACGTGTCGATGAATTAGCCAGACGTGCTGTGCCACAAAGATAGTTATCCACAAACAAATAGGCCTCTAGGTCCCTGTAAACAGGGTTTTTAAGAGTCTCTTAACGGGAATCGGGAAGATTGGGATCAAGAAATATGGAGGGTCCCATGAAAGCCAACGATAACAAATTAGAAACTGAAAAAGTCATTCTACCTATGCCTCCTTTGTCACGGGAAGCGCGTTACGAAATGGATGTGTACGCTAGGTTTATGCGCCATTTGCGCTGCGTGCCGAGTAGCCGCATGGAAATCAAAGTTCTCTCGGCGGTTCAATATGTTGCGGATATGATGGACGTAGCAGACGGAGAGATTGCCAAGACTTTGGTTGATCTGGGCTTGAGAGCTCCGCGCATGGCTTTTCCGGCGGAGTACATTGATTTTGTTGACAACGCTTTGATGCGCGAAGATTGGGAGGTGGGGAGTGCCTCGGCTTCTATCAAAGAATTACAAGCGCATTGGGGACGGATTGGGGAAGATCGGCTTGCAGGGTTTCGCCGTTATTACCCGACACTTGCTGAAAATTTTCTTGCCCCAGCGTAAGTTGGGGGATCAGTCGTTAAACCGCCCATAGCCAACGTTATCATCGCCTTTAGAATCTGGTGATGAGTTTGGTTGGGGAGGAAAATCATTTTCGCTCGTGGGTTGTTGTTCACCGGAAGGGAAAGGTTCGTTGACCAAACGTCCAAGCAAGTCGCCAAATTCGGAGGTCACATCATAAGATTTGACAAGTTTATATTTGGAAGGAGTTGGGTCTGATTTGGCAGCGGAAATAATGTCGCGCCACGCACGAGCTGGCAAACTGCCGCCTGTTACTGATTTCATAGAAGTGTTGTCGTCATTGCCAAACCAAACTACACCAATGTAGTCATTGGTGAATCCATCAAACCATGCATCGCGATAATCTTGCGAAGTTCCAGTTTTTCCTGCAACGAAATAAGCTGCTTTGGCGGCTTGTCCAGTCCCGTTTTGAATAACGCTCATCATCATATTGATTAGAATCTGGATATCTCTGCTACGAAAGACTTGGGGAGCGGGTTCCGGTTCGAATTTGTAGAGGACCTTGTTTGATTTCTCGCTGTAAACTTTGGTGATGCCGTAGGATTTAATAGCGTGTCCACCGCTGGCAATTGTCGCGTAGACCTGCGCCATCTCTAACATCGGAACTTCACTGCTTCCAAGGGCGAGGGCCAGATTCGGCTCAAGATCGGCTGTGATGCCCATGCGCCGCGCCACGCCAATCACTTGGTCTATTCCTACCGCTTTGGCAAGTTTGACTGCAACAGTATTGAGCGACCATGTAAGGGCTTCGATCAGAGGAACTTCGCCATAGTATTTATTTCCGAAGTTTTGGGGACGGTAGCGGCCCTCGGTCAGAGGAGAGTCCTCTACCATCGTGTACTCGTTGGCTCCATGTTCAATTGCAGATAAATAAACAATCGGTTTGAAAGAGGATCCCGGCTGGCGTAGTCCTTGCGAGGCACGGTTGTACTGGCTCTTGCTGTAATCTACGCCACCGACAAGGGCAACAATACTTCCGTCGGGGCGCAGAACGACCGAAGCCCCTTGCGAGACGCGAAGCTTAGCTTTGTTTTTCTCGACTGTTTCTTTGAGGATACGTGCTGCCGATTCCTGAATCTCGGGATCCATTGTCGTTTGAACGACAATATCTTCAGTCGGTGTGCCAATCAGATCTTCGAGACTATCAACCACCCAGTC
This sequence comes from uncultured Micavibrio sp., assembly GCA_964476455.1. Classification (GTDB taxonomy): domain Bacteria; phylum Pseudomonadota; class Alphaproteobacteria; order Micavibrionales; family Micavibrionaceae; genus UBA1573. Next base: position 10,279 of record CAYZAR010000010.1, on the reverse strand, counting down.
CGCGAAGTAACGGCTGGCGTGATCTTCTGGACCATCTTCTTTGGGAACGGTTTTGCCCCGCGAGGCTTTCTTGGCAGTGTCCTCACTGATAAATCCGGCATCAACCATAGCGTATAAAACAACTTTTGTACGTTGGTTCGAGGCTTTTGGGTTGGTGATCGGGGAGTAGCGCGAGGGGGCCTTGAGCAAGCCTGCCAGAACAGCGCATTCGTGAAGGGTGAGTTCCTTGACACTTTTGCGGAAGTAAACCTTGGCAGCAGCTTCCACACCATAGGTTCCTGCACCAAGGTAAACGCGGTTCATATAAGCAGAGAGAATTTCGTCCTTGGTCAGTTCATGCTCCAGCCAGAAGGCTAGAAGAGCTTCTTGAACCTTTCGTTTGAGGGTTCTTTCTTGGGAAAGGAAAAGGTTCTTGGCCAGTTGTTGGGTGATGGTTGACCCCCCCTGCACAAGGCCTTTATGGGTAAAATTCACAATGACAGCGCGTAACAGGCCAATCGGGTCAATGCCAAAATGGTAATAGAATCTGCGATCTTCAGTGGCCAGAATCGCATTTACCAGATTCTTGGGCATTTCCTGAATGGAAAGGCTATTTCCCTTAATATCGCCATACCGTCCAATGACGCTGCCATCATTTGCCAAAACGGTGATAGAGGCTTTGCGCTCGAAATGAGGATTATCAATCAGGTTCGGCAGTTCACGGGCGTACCATGCGAGGATTGCGCCAAGGACTAAAACCCCCCACAGACCCAGCACAAAGCACCACTTGATAAAGCGACCAAGCAGAGAAGGGCGGGAATAATCATAGGCGGAATTGCGGGACATAGGCTGTTAGGTAGTACAGAAGGCGGGAGGGTGCAAGGTCTAAAGGTCTAAAATTGTCTTATTTTACCTGAAAAACCCATTGGTTATGGGGTAACGGCGTTCGCGGCTAAATGCTCGTGAGGAAACTTTAGGCCCCGGGGCTGCTTGGCGGCGTTTGTGCTCGGCGGCGGTAAGCATATGGACGACTTTACGAACGGTGTCGGGGCTCTGTCCGCCGTCAATGAGAGCTTGGGGGGACATATCACCTTCCACAAGGTCCATCAAAATAGGATCAAGGATGTCATAAGGGGGGAGGGTGTCCTGATCGGTTTGATTTGGTTTTAGTTCTGCTGTTGGAGCTTTGGTTAAAATGCGCTCGTTGATGAGCGGATTTTGTTTGTCGTTTCTCCAACGCGCCAAGGCATAAACTTGTGTTTTGTAAGTGTCTTTGAGAACGTTATAGCCGCCGCACATATCCCCGTAAAGTGTCGCGTATCCAACAGAGAGTTCAGACTTGTTGCCTGTGCTCAGCACCATCCATCCGCTCTGGTTGGCCAGAGACATGAGGATTAGTCCGCGCAAGCGAGCTTGCAGATTTTCATGGGCGAGGCCTGAGGTGTCAGGCAGAAGGGTTGTAAAACTATCAACCAAAGAAGAGATGGGGGTCACAGTGTGCAGGATTCCCAATTTCGCGGCGCAATCGGCGGCATCTTCGAGACTGTCGGCAGAGGTGAAAACTGAGGGCATCATGACACTGCGGACACGGTTCGGGCCTAGAGCATCAACGGCAATCGTTGCGGAGAGAGCCGAGTCAATTCCTCCTGACATTCCAATAAGAACGCCGCCAATTTTGTTTTTCTCCACATAGTCGTGAAGTCCCATTGTGAGAGCTTTGTAAATGGCTTCTGTTTCGTGGTAAACGGGGTAAAATTTCCCCGTTTTCTCTAGGGAGATGGTTTGAATATCTTCTTCAAATTGTGGGCTTTGAAAAACAAAACGGCTAGAGGGCAGGAGCATAAAGCTGGCCCCATCAAAAACCAGATCATCCTGTCCACCGACTTGGTTGACGTAGATAAGAGGCAGTCCAGTTTTTTGGGTTCTGAGTGTTGCGTGTTGAAGACGGATAGAGGGTTTATGCGTTTCAAAAGGGCTGCCATTGGCAACAATCAAAATCTCTGCGCCTTGTTTTTTTAGATGATCGGCCACATCGGGATACCACATGTCTTCACAGATCATGATACCTAGTTTATGGCCTTTATACTCCACAGGCTCAGGAAGCGGGCCTGTGGTGAAATAACGTTTTTCATCAAAAATGCCGTAATTGGGAAGGTCGTGTTTGGTTCGCGTGGCTAAAATTTTTCCGCCTGCAATGAGGTGAACTGCGTTATATAACCCTGTGTGATCTTTATAAGGAGAGCCAATCAAAATGCCAATGCGGTGGTTGGTGCTTTCACGGCGGAGAGTTTCGAGGGCCTCCCTCGTTGCATCAAGAAACGAAGGGTTATAAAGAAGGTCTTCGGGGATATAACCCGTCAGAGAGAGTTCAGGAAAAATAATCAAATCTGACTCTGCCGGAGCTGTTTTCCAAACGCGGCGGACAATATCCAGATTATAGGCCAAATCACCAACAATCGGATTGATCTGTGCAATGGTATAAGTGAGGGAGATGGTCATTGAAATACCTGCCTATTCTGCGGCAAGTGTGCTTGACTGTTTCCGTTCCTTGCGGATGGATTTCAGCTCATCAGCAATTAAGAATGATAACTCCAAGGCTTGTGAGGCGTTAAGGCGTGGGTCGCAATGGGTACGATAACGGTCTGACAGATTTTCATCGCAAATTTCTTGTAACCCACCAGTGCATTCCGTCACGTTCTGGCCAGTCATTTCAACATGAATGCCACCCGGGTTGCTCCCCTCTGCTTTGTGAACGGCGAAGAAGTCTTTAACTTCGGACAAAATGTTCTCAAAGCGGCGGGTTTTGTAACCGCTTTGCGAGGTGGTGGTATTACCATGCATAGGGTCACAAACCCATGTCACAATGCGCCCTTCGCGCTGGGTGGTCTGAACCAGTTTGGGAAGGTGATCGAAAACTTTCCCCGCCCCCATGCGCGAGATCAATGTCAATCGGCCTGCTTCGTTTTCGGGGTTGATTTTGTCAATCAGGCGGATCAAGGCATCAGGTTCAAGCGATGGGGGGCATTTCATACCGATTGGGTTTTTGATACCTCGAACAAATTCAATTTGGGCGTGGTCTTCTTGATTGGTGCGGGCTCCGATCCAGACCAAGTGCCCCGAGCAATCGTACCAATCTCCAGTCGTGCTATCAATGCGGGTGAGGGCTTGTTCGTAAGGAAGGAGCAAAGCCTCATGACAGGTAAAAAAATCTGTCTGGCGCAAAATATGAGGAACACTTTCTTTGGTGAAACCGCAAGCCGTCATAAAATCAAGGGCTTGCTCAATGCGTTCGGCAAGTTTTTCGTACCGTTCGGTTTGCGGGGAGTCTTTGATGAAATCAAGGTTCCAGCGGTGAACCTGATGAAGATCAGCATATCCCCCCGTGGCAAAAGCGCGAAGCAAGTTCAACGTGGCCGCAGATTGATGATAGGCCTTGAGCATCCGGTTTGGGTCCGGCATCCGCGAAGCAGCGGTAAACTCCAACCCGTTGATAATATCGCCACGGTAAGAGGGTAGGGTCACGCCGTTTCTTGTTTCGGTGTCTTCTGAGCGTGGTTTAGCAAATTGTCCTGCCATGCGTCCCATTTTGACAACAGGGACAGATCCGGCAAAAGTCATGATCACAGCCATTTGCATCAGAACGCGGAATGTATCGCGTATTTTGTTTGCGCTAAACTCGGCAAAACTTTCGGCGCAGTCTCCCCCTTGCAAAACAAAAGCACGTCCATGAGAGGCTTCTGCTAACTGAGCCTTAAGATCGCGGGCTTCTCCAGCAAAAACTAAGGGTGGCATCCTCCCCAACTCTTCCTCAGCGGCAGAGAGCTCCGGAGCATCATTATAGGAGGGAAGTTGCTTAACGGGTTTTGACCGCCAGCTTTCGGGGGACCATGCTGTCATTTTACACTCTGCAGAATAGGGTTACCCCTAAGATTTAGAGGGTTTTTCCCCATTTCGCAAGAAATTAGAACCGGATAATGGCAGCCATTTCTCTGAAAAGCTGGCTGATTTGCCAGATAATTTGCGGTGAGCTTTTTTCTGCTCTTCAGCTTGGATCAAAATATTTTTGTAAAAACTTTGGCAAAAGCCGTGCAAAACCTCAAAATCTCTCAGAGTTTCGGGAGAATTGAGGTCGTAATGCAAGGGGCGGGCGGTCGAAGGGTTAAGGGCACTATCCCGTTTATATTCGCGTTCCAGTGTGTCTTCGCTGTACTCAGGGTGGTTAATAATACAGGTCATGCGGTCATTGTGGAGTGTCCAAAGGGCAGGGCCCCCGGGGCCTTCTAACAAAACGTCTCCGCCTTCTGCATGAATGGCTTCCCGTAGCTGTGTTTCATTCATATAGGAAAAGCGAGAATGAGGAACACGAAGGGAAGGTAAGTCAAGTTGTTGAAGAAGAGGATGGTTCGCCTTTGCAACGTGGTGTTCAAAAAGACCGAAGAGCTTCCGGTCATAAATGCCTTTGTCAACGCCGCTAAACAGTTTCATGGCCGCAAAAGCAGACCAACAAACCAGAAGGGAGTGTCCGATTTTCCCTGCTTGTGTTGCATATTTTATAGTCGTCAACAGTTCAGACGTTTCGTTCCAAAAATGCGAGTATTCCTCCCGCAATTCCTTGTAAGTCAACCCACCACGGTTAATGCCGGTGACGATGACCAGATCAATCGGACGGTGGCCAATGACCTCATGCCAGTTAGCATATTGGTTTGAGAGAAGATAATCTCGTTCTTTGAAATATTTGGGATCTTGAGAGGCACAGCTCATTCGGCAAAGGATAATTTCGGCTGACGGATTGGCGGCTTCAATCATCCGGCGGAAGTGACGTTCTGTTCCTTCGGCGTTGTCCATGATGTTAACCAGAGCCACAACAGGACAGCGGGCCGGAAGGGTATCGGAAGAAGAAACGGGAAAACAAGAGTTAGTTACACCCATAAGAGCACCTCACATAGTTTCGTTGTGGGGCGTAAATGGGGTCAAACCAAGAGGGCTAAACCCAGCGCTTTAGCATTGTAATCGCGGTGCAAGCTGCCCCTCAAATCCCGCGGTTCTTACGAACTCTCTATTTATTCAGTAATCGGGAAAAAGAATCAAGAAAAAAAGAAGTTAACTTTTCCAGCGGCGATGAAGCCAGAGCCATTGGCTTGGCTGATCGGCAATCCAGCTCTCTAGTATCAGGTGGGATTGTGTAAGGAGGGTTGTTTGATCGAGTTTGAGGTCAAGAGGGGGAAAAAATTCAACCACAAAATGACATCCTTGTGTGCGCTGAATTCTTACTGGAATGAGGGGACAGTTAAATTTCTGGGCAAGCTGGATATAGGCAGGGCTGGTCATCGCGGGGCGGCCAAAGAAATTCACTTCAACACCCTGATTATATTTCTGGTCAATCAATATACCAATCCGGCGGCCAGATTTTAGAGCCTCCATCACCTGACGCATTCCTGTTCTTGATTTAGGATAGGTTTGCAAAATTCCCTTCATACTGCGGCAATCTTGCAAAACCTTATCTACCCACGGATTATTAGGTGGGCGGTAAATCAAGTCTATATCAATGCCTTTTGTTCGGACCACGGGGGAACTGACTTCCCAGTTTGCCAAATGCGCGGAAAAGAATATGGCAGGCTCTGTGTTCTCAGAAAGATTCCCTAGATTTTCCGCGCCCTTGATCGTAACGCGGGTTTGGGAAATCATTTCAAGGTGAGGATATTCGGCAAAGACACGCCCCAGATTTTCCCACATTCCAGAGAGAATAGCATCGTATTCGGCTTCTGTTTTATTTGGGAGGCTGAGCGTAAGGTTTCGGCGCGCCTTGCGTGAGGCCGCCATGATGGTTCCAAGACACTTTCCTAAAAAACCTCCAACGTTAGAGGCTGTGTCTGGAGACAAATGCCTAAAACAAAAGAGGAGGCTGCGGACCAGCAAGGCCTCAATGAAATAGCGAAGTTTTTTCATGATGTGGGCGTGGTGCTGGCCGTTTTCTGACAGATGAAGGAAAGCAAATCTTCGGGGGAGTTAAAAACGATCTCAACCGGAACAATGTCGATCATGCCTTTTTGTTGAAAATCTGGAAGGCGAACATAGTCTTTTTCGGTTGTAATCAGGCGAGATTTTTTCTCAAGAGCTTCTCCGAGCAACAGGTACAAATCTTGTATGGTGTAAGGATGATGGTCGGCGTAACTATGCCATCCGCTTAGTTCAATACCATTCTCGGCGAGAGTGTTTTTGAATTTATCGGGAAAGCCAATCCCACAAAAACCGATATAGGGACCCTTGGATGGGATATCAAGCGGTTCTCTGACCTTCAGCCGAGCGGTAAAGACAGGTTTATTAGCAGGGAGACGGTTTTTAAGGTTATGAAGATCCTCCCCGATCAAGATAAAAGCATCTACTCGAGAGAATCCATCTTCAAGCGATTGTCTTAAAGGGCCAGCAGGAATTATCCTTTCGTTTCCAAACCCCATTTGACCGTCAATAACTGCAAAGCTGACATTCTTGTTCAGGGAATAATTCTGAAGCCCGTCATCTAGAATGGCAACATCCGCCCCGTGGCTCTTCGCGGCCAAGGCTCCAAGATAACGGTTAGGCGAGACAAAGGTTGGCGCATGCCGTGCCAGAAGGACAGCTTCATCGCCCCATAAAGAGGCGTTATTGCTTTGATCTACACGTTCGGTCGTTTTGATGCGGCCACGATAGCCGCGTGTGACAAAGGCAGGAGAGAGAAAAACTTTCTCGTTTTGAAGAAGTTTTGCCAGCGCAATCGCCGTAGGGGTTTTCCCGCTTCCTCCAGCGACGAGATTGCCAAGACAAATAACAGGCAGGGGGGCAGAGGCAGGGGTGCTGTGCGCTTTGTGGAACGATGAGGCTTTGGCATAGAGCCAAGCAAGAGGAGTCAGCAGGACTGACAAAGGAGAGTAGATAGAGGAATCTTGGTACCAAAAGCTAGGAGTTTTCATGAGGAGGCCTGTGTAAAGGGGTAAGGTTGGCAGAGAGAAACAAGGGCTCAAGCTCTTCAAGAATATGGTCCAAAATCTCACTCTTGCTCTGGGCGAAATTATATCCTGTTTCTTGAAGTTGTATAAGTCGGTCTGGATGGGTCAGGAGACTTTCTAGTGTTTCGGCCAACTCCTCCTCGTTGTGAACAATCTGGCAGGCTCCCGATTGAGTCATTGTGTCATAAATATCTTGTAAGTTTTGCACATAGGGGCCATGAAGAACGGCACTTCTAAGCAGTGCAGGTTCCAGCGGGTTATGGCCACCGCCTCCGTCGAGGCTTAAGCTGCGACCCATGCAGGTTATGGGGCTAACGCGCAGCAGCAAACCCATCTCTCCCAAGGTGTCGGCCAGATAAATTCCTGTTTCTGGAGAAGGGAGGATATGCCCTGCCGTACGAGAGGTCACCTGAATGCCCTGATTGCCGATTTTCTCAAGAATTTCTTGGCGGCGCGAGGGGTGGCGGGGAGCAATGATGGTGAGCAAATCAGGAAACTCTGCCAAAAGATTTTGATGAACCCGAAGGGCAATTTCTTCTTCTCCATCATGGGTGCTGGCAAACAGCCATAGAGGACGGGAGGCGATGGCTGTTTGTAAACGGCGAAGGTCGTTCATATCGCAGGGCAGGGGGTCTGCGCTGTGTTTAATGTTGTCTGTGACCACAAGGCTACGTCCTCCTAACGCGGCGAAATACTCTTTATCCTTTTCAGTCTGGCACATGATAATGGCAAAGCTTGAGAGCATGGCTTCGGCGGTGTTTTTAATTTTAGACCAACGTTTGAAGGATTTCTCCGAAAGTCGGGCATTCAGCAAGGCAACAGGAGTATGACGTTTCTTGAGAGCGGCGAGCGTATTTGGCCAAAGTTCAGATTCAGCCCATAAAACAACATCGGGTCGCCAGTAATCTACAAAACGCCGAACCCATGCAGGATGGTCAACGGGCAAATACTGGTGGAAGGCTTGTTTGGGTAAACGGGAGGCCAAAAAATCAGACGCTGTCACCGTAATACTGGTAACCAAAATTTGTGCATCCGGCATTTGGGAGGCAATGAGGTTGATGAGCTTTAAGAGGGACTGAGTTTCTCCAACGCTTGCGGCGTGAAGCCAAATAAGTGGGCCTTCGGTGCGAGGGTGGGAGGAAATTCCTTGCCGTTCAGTCAAGCGGTTTATATCTTCTTTGCCAAGGCGTGCCCTTCCAAGCAGGGTCTTGCGGATCAAGGGGCCTGTTAGCCTCATGGTGTTCTTGTAGAGCCAGAGCAAAGACATTTTTGTTCTCAAAAAGCGTTCAGGCCCTTGTTATAGGGCCTGAAGAAGAGAAAACCAAGAAAACTTTGGCAAACAACTACATCGGGTTGCAGGTTACGCTCCCACCAGAAAGAACTGGCGTACAACCCGGGTTGGGGCAGACGACTTCTTCAAAGCCAGAAGCTCCTCCAACCTTAACCCCTGTGGGGATACCAGAGAAACAACTCCCCCCCGATAACGTGCTGAGTGGGGCCCAAACATTGAGGAACAAGTTGACAGTGTCAAATTTCCCCGCCCCCATATTGAGGCCAACGGCAGCCATGTCGCTCTTTGCTGTATTCCATTCTGCTGTGGGGTTGTTGGTACAGGCGGTTGGAGCCGTCCGGTTGTCAGTCGAGGAAAGATCGTCAAACGAAGGAAAACTATCAGTCGGATGAACATTCGCACATTTTGCCGCTTCCCAGAGCTTGTCTTGACTGTCGCAGTCCCCAGGCGAGGCATTTGGCTTTTGGGCAATATCCGTGTTTCCTCCCCCAAGATTGCTAGTGTAAGATGCCCCCAAGTAGTCGGTGCTACCATCTGTCACCTCTTTAGTGACATCATCACTACCTGCACAGGCATCACTACCCCCTGCGCACTCGTCTTCACTATAGCTGACCTCCATGTCATTGACTTGTCCGTTAAAACAGCTAAGAGCTAAGACGCTATCCGGTTTCCAGATAGCTTTTTCATTATTCATGACTTCCCGTTGGGCTTCCATCCATGCGCGTTCCTGCATTTTGGACATGAACGCCGAATCACAACCGGAAGCCGCAGCGGGCAGCGGCACATATGGGAGGACAGTGGAAAGAACCACAACGGCTCCTAATGTTGATTGGCGAATCATCCCCAGACAATATTTCAATGAAATCAGTGCCATAACCCCTCACAAAGCTTGCTTTACACCTTACCGCCTACCCTCAGCAGCCAAAATTACGCCACGAGCCTACTCGACCAGTTTATTTTACAGTAAGTTAGGGCGGTTTGGCAAAACAAAGATGAGGCTAGGCTTGAAAATAGGTCAAAAACCTATTCCCCATCCAGATCAATATCTAAAATTGCCATATTAAAATCATAAGAAACCTCTCCATCTTCGTTATCCTTATAGATAACGCCAAGAAATTCCCCGTTTAGGAGAACTTCAAGAGAATCTGCTGTCTTGCGGTCACGCAAAGCGAGGCCAGGCTGGCCAAATTTCTGCTGAAGGTAGGTTTGAAGCTTAGTAACTTCTGCACGTTCAAAATTCATGGGTTTTCTCCTCGTTTGGCTTTTCTACCTTTTCTTGGGGCGGCAGTCCAGCGACAACAAGAGGGAAAGTCCTCTCGCAAAGAGTTTTTCGCGTGTCATCTGGTCCGGCTATTATAATCGGGTGAAAAATGAGATCAATTTCTGCCTCACATTGGCCCAAAAAGTCCCATATATGGGGGCCAAATTCCATATCGGCGTACCATGCGTAACGGTTGCGTTGCTCTAAGGATGGGTTGGTTTGGCCGTTGACGGATCTTAAGTGCAGCGTAAAGGGTTGTAGGGGAATAGGGGGCGTTGAAGACGGGAGGCATAGAGAAAAGAGGCTTGATTTGAACGGCAAAACTTCCGTTCCAGCCGAAGATGTCCCTTCAGGAAACAGAATGATGCTTTTTCCCTCTTTAATCATCGTGTCAAGAGTTCCGTGTGCCGTGGCCGCTTGGGTGGAGGATCGGCTGATAAAGGCAGTTTGTTGAACTTTGGAAAGAAAGCCAATGACAGGCCAGCTTTCTATGTCGTTTTTGGCAACAAAAGACGCTTTGAGGAAGGAGCCAATCGCAGAAATATCAAGATAGGATAGGTGATTGCTCATAAAAATAACTTGTCGGTCTTTTTCTGGGGCTCCTTTGACGTGGACCTTAAGGCCGATGATTTTGCAAACGCCTTTGTGCCACAGGCAAGGAACAGCATAGGCGGCATGGCTGCGGCAAAGTCTAAGAACTATGAGTTGTGTCGCAACAAGTGGCAGTGTCCATACGGTCAGAAGAAACAGTTTCCAAGAGGCTCT
>CAYZAR010000009.1:0-20364 GCA_964476455.1 uncultured Micavibrio sp. | reverse complement strand
GGTGGCCGGACCGTCGGTGCTGGCGTCGTTGCTAAAATTATTAAGTAAGGGTTTTAAGGAAACGTAACATGGACACGCAAACCATACGCATTCGCCTTCGGGCATTTGACCACCGTGTGCTGGATAGTTCCACAAGTGAGATTGTGAACACTGCACGGCGCACGGGAGCTCGGGTTCGTGGGCCAGTCCCGCTTCCAACTCGTATTGAACGGTTTACGGTTTTGCGTTCACCGCATATTGACAAAAAGTCGATGGAACAGTTCGAAATGCGGACACATAAACGTGTGCTTGATATTATTGATCCAACGCCTCAAACGGTTGATGCACTGATGAAATTGGATTTGGCCGCAGGTGTGGATGTTGAGATTAAAATTGGTCAAGCTGCTTAAGTAGCGCGACAAAGTCGTTTTGGAGAAAAAAATGAGAAGCGGATTAATTGCACGGAAAGAAGGGATGACGCGGGTCTTTGGCGATGATGGTCGTCATATTCCTGTGACCGTTCTGAAGATTGACAATGTGCAGGTTGTGGACGTGCGCACCAAAGAACGCGATGGTTATCTCGCTGTTCAAGTAGGGGCTGGACAGGCTAAGGCTAAAAACACCTCAAAAGCAATGCGGGGTCATTTTGCTAAGGGCAAAGTTGAGCCTAAAAGCAAGGTTGCTGAGTTTTTGGTTTCTCCAGAAAATATGCTTGAGCCCGGAGTTGAGCTGGGAGCTAATCACTTTGTGGCTGGTCAGTTTGTTGATGTTCAAGCATCGACCATTGGTAAAGGTTTTGCTGGGGCCATGAAACGCTGGAACTTCGGCGGTTTGCGGGCAACGCACGGCGTTTCTGTTTCTCACCGTTCCCACGGGGGTACGGGTGGTGGTGGTCAGGATCCTGGCCGCGTGTATAAAGGTAAAAAAATGGCGGGTCACATGGGAACTGAGACAGTTACCACGCAAAACCTGAAAGTTGTTGCGGTTTATCCAGAGGACGGCTTGGTTTTGGTTAAAGGAGCTGTTCCTGGTAGTGTTAAATCATGGGTTATGGTGACGGATGCTGTCAAAAAAGCAGCTCCAGCCGATTTGCCAAAACCCGCAGGGTTCAAGTCATCTGCTGGTGCGGCGGTTGCTGCTTCGGTTGAAGAAGTAAAGGAATAGGGGATCGTTATGAAGATTGCGGTCAAGAATTTGCAAAACAAAGAAGTGGGCTCAATGGAGCTTGATGACGCTGTTTTTGGTGTAGAAATTCGTCAAGATATTCTTCATCGGATGGTGCATTATCAACTTAATAAGCGTCGCGCAGGGACTCACAAGACAAAAGGTATTTCTGATGTCAGTGGGACAGGGAAGAAACCTCACGCTCAAAAGGGGACGGGGCGGTCTCGTTTGGGTTCTTCCCGTGTGCCTCAATCTGTTGGTGGGGCGACGATTTTTGGTCCGGTAGTTCGTTCTCATGCAACGGATCTTCCCAAAAAAGTTCGCGCTCTGGCTTTGAAAACAGCACTTTCTGCAAAGGTTGCGAGCGGTCAGCTGATTGTTCTTGATGCCGAAGCTGTGACGGATGCTAAAACCAAAAAAATGTCAGAAACCCTCAAAAAAATGGGGATTTCTTCGGCTCTTGTGGTTGCAGGAAAAGAAGTTGATCGCAATTTTTCTCTTTCGACCCGGAATATTCCAGATATTGATGTTCTGCCGAGTGATGGTGCAAATGTCTATGACATTCTTCGTCGGGACACACTTGTTCTCACGAAGGAAGCAGTGGCTAATTTGACGGCTCGTCTTATTGGGTCGGAAGCGTAAGGGAGAGTGAAAATGGCAAAAGCAAAAGAAGCAGAGAAGCAAGTTTGCGAAGCGGCGTATTCGACTATTACGGTCCCAGTTGTGACAGAAAAGTCAATGATGGGTTCGGCGCATGGTCAGGTAACGTTTCGTGTTCCAGTTGATGCAAGCAAGCCACAAATTAAATCGGCAGTAGAAGCCTTGTTTAAAGTTAAGGTGATGGCGGTGAATACCAGTATCATAAAGGGCAAAACCAAACGGTTTAAGGGCGTTATCGGTCGTCGTAACGATGTTAAGAAAGCAATTGTTACTTTGGCCGAAGGGCAAACAATTGATTTTGGTGCGGCCATATAGGGAATTTAGGGAAAAGGATCATTTATCATGGCATTGAAGACATTCAATCCGACTTCCCCGGGGCGGCGTCAGTTAATTATTACTGATCGTAGCCAGCTCTGGAAAGGGGAACCTGAGAAAACGCTCACCGAAGGGAAGCGCAAAACAGGTGGTCGTAACAATTCGGGTCGTATTACCTGCCGCTTTATCGGTGGTGGGCACAAACAGCGTTATCGTCTGGTTGATTTCAAACGGACAAAACATGACATCGAAGCAACGGTTTTGCGTTTGGAATATGATCCAAACCGGACGGCTTTTATCGCTCTTGTTGAGTATAAAGACGGTGAGAAGGCCTATATTCTTGCGCCACAACGCTTGAAAGAAGGAGACAAGGTTATCTCTGGTGAGAAAGTTGACATTAAAGTTGGAAACTCTCTTCCTTTGAAAAATATGCCAGTTGGGACCATCATTCATAATGTTGAGCTCAAACCTGGTAAAGGTGGTCAATTGGCGCGGGCAGGGGGAACTTATGCTCAGCTGGTTGGTCGTGACCAAGGCTATGCTCAAATTAAACTCTCTTCCGGCGAGTTACGTTTGGTGCGTGGAGAGTGTGTCGCAACTGTTGGTGCGGTTTCTAATCCAGATCAGAAAAACATCAATGTTGGGAAGGCTGGGCGTAACCGCTGGTTAGGTCACCGTCCGACTCAACGTGGGATCTCTATGAACCCTGTTGATCACCCACTTGGTGGGCGGACAAATGGCGGGGTTCATTGGTGCAGCCCGACTGGTGTTCCGTCAAAAGGATACAAAACGCGCTCTAATAAAGCGACGGATAAATATATTGTTCGTCGTCGTAAGAAATAAGGTGAATTGAGGTAAATCATGGCTCGTTCTGTCTGGAAAGGTCCTTTTGTTGATGGTCACTTGCTTAATAAAGCAGAAGTGGTTCGTCAGTCTGGGAAAAATACGCCGATCAAAACCTGGTCGCGGCGTTCGACAATTTTGCCGCAATTTGTCGGACTGACATTTGCCGTTCATAACGGGAATAAGTTTATTCCTGTTTTGGTCACGGACAATATGATTGGCCATAAATTGGGTGAGTTTGCCCTGACTCGTACCTATAAGGGTCACGGCGGCGATAAAAAAGCGGATAGCAAGAAGAAGTAGGATATAGATCATGGGAAAGCCTAAAAACGAAAGACGAGTGGCCGATAATGAAGCTCGCGCCTTCTCAAAGTACATAGACTCCAGTCCCTACAAGCTCAACCTTGTGGCAGAGATGATTCGTGGAAAACAAGCCGGTAAAGCCTTGGTTGACCTTGATTTTTCCATGCGTCGGGTTGCGCGTGAAGTAAAAAAGGTTTTGCAATCTGCTGTCGCCAATGCAGAGAATAACCATAGCCTTGATGTCGATCGCCTTTATGTGGCTGAAGCTACGGTTGGCAAGTCGGTTGTTATGAAGCGCTTTACGGCGCGGGCGCGTGGTCGTGCGGGGCGTATCGAAAAATTCTTCAGTAACCTGACAATCGTTGTCAGAGAGAAAGCCGAATAGAGTAGGAATAGGACGATGGGTCAGAAGGTAAATTCAATTGGTATGCGTGTTGGCGTAAACCGTACTTGGGATTCTCGCTGGTTTTCTGCGAAGGATTATGCGACCAAGCTCATTGAGGATTTGAAACTCAGAGAGTTTGTTACGGATAAACTGAAAGCGGCTGGTATCAGCAAAGTGATTGTCGAGCGGGCGGCAAAAAACACTCGGGTGACCGTTCATGCGGCTCGGCCAGGTGTTATCATTGGTAAAAAAGGGGCTGATATTGAAAAGCTTCGTAAGGATCTCTCGTCAAAATCTGGTGGTAGTGAAGTTTCTCTCAACATCGTTGAGATTCGCAAGCCTGAAATTGATGCGCAGCTTGTGGCTGAAGGTATTGCTTTGCAACTTGAGCGCCGGGTTTCTTTCCGTCGGGCGATGAAAAGAGCTGTCCAATCGGCTTTGCGCCTTGGGGCTAAAGGGATTCGAGTGAATGTTGCTGGTCGTTTGGCTGGGGCTGATATTGCTCGGACTGAATGGTATAGGGAAGGCCGTGTTCCTCTTCATACGCTTCGCGCAGATTTGGATTATGGTTTTTATGAAGCGGATACAACGTACGGAATTATCGGAGTTAAAGTTTGGATCTATAAAGGCGATGTTCTTGAACATGATCCAATGGCTCGCGATAAACGCATGGCGGACTCCGTTGGTGCAACAAAAAGAGATTAGTAAACAGGCTTAGTGGAGCAATCAGATGCTGCAACCAAAAAAGACAAAATACCGCAAGGCCCATAAGGGCCGTATGCATGGGGCCGCTAAAGGTGGGAGTGATCTCGACTTTGGATCCTTTGGCTTAAAAGCGATGGAACCGGAACGGATTACAGCTCGCCAGATCGAGGCAGCTCGTCGTGCGTTGACTCGCCATATCAAACGGCAAGGGAAGGTCTGGATTCGCATTTTTCCGGATGTGCCTGTATCGAAAAAACCCTTGGAAGTTCGGATGGGTTCTGGTAAAGGTTCCCCCGAGTATTGGGTTTGTCGAGTAAAACCTGGTCGCATCATGTTTGAAGTGGAAGGGATTGCTGAGACATTGGCTCGTGAGGCGTTCGAGCTAGCTGCGGCGAAACTCCCCATGAAAACAAAATTTGTGAAGCGTGTTGGCGAATAGCTGGCGCGAGGGAATGGAGATATAAATGGCAAAAGAGATTGCAAAGACCAAGGCTGATGATTTGAAAGGGAAAACCCCTGACGAGTTGAACGCCCTCTTGCTGGAATTGAGTAGAAAAAGACTGAATATGCGGTTTCAAAAAGCTGGCGGTCAGTTAGAGAATACGTCTGAAATTCGTAAGATTCGTCGCACGATTGCGCGTGTTAAAACATTTTTGAGTGAGAAGGCGCAAGCCAGTAAGGCAACTAAGTAGTTGTCGTTTAGGATGAGGAGTTAAAATTATGCCGCGTCGTATTTTGCAAGGTCGAGTTGTTAGCGACAAGATGGACAAGACCGTAACGGTTTTGGTTGAGCGTCGCTTTATGCACCCGATTTATAAAAAGTATTTGAAGCAAAGTGATAAATTTTCTGCACATGACGAAAAAAATTCGTTTCGTGTGGGGGATATTGTTGCGATTGAAGAATGTCGTCCGTTGTCCAAAAATAAAAGCTGGACAGTGGTAACGGATCCGGCTTCGGTCAAACGGGACGAGATGGCTGATGTGGCGGCTCCAGCTGTCGAGGCTAAGGTTGCCCCCAAAAAAGCGGCTCCGAAGAGCGTTAAGAAGAAGTAAGTTGAATTTTTTAAGAATTTTGGGTGAAAAAAAATGATCCAGATGCAGTCAAACCTCGATGTAGCCGACAACAGTGGTGCCCGCCGCGTTGCCTGCATCAAAGTGTTGGGTGGTTCCAAACGCTGCTTTGCAAATATTGGCGATGTAATTGTCGTTTCTATTAAGGACGCGATTCCGCGTGGCCGTGTCAAAAAAGGTGATGTTCATCGTGCGGTTATTGTGCGGACAGCCAGTGGTCTGAAAAGATCGAATGGTGAGCAAATTCGCTTTGATTCGAATGCTGTTGTTTTGATTAACAAGCAAGGCGAGCCGATTGGTACACGTATTTTTGGTCCGGTAACCCGCGAGCTTCGTGGGAAGGGATACATGAAAATTATTTCTTTGGCGTCTGAGGTGCTTTGAGATGACACAACCAAAATTGAAAATTAAAAAGGGCGATCAGGTCGTTGTTATTTCTGGCAAGGACAAAGGTAAAAAAGGTGAAGTCACTAAGGTGATTCCAGATGATAACCGTGTTGTGGTTTCTGGCATTAACCAAATGACCAAGCATGTCAAGCCGACGAATATGTCGGCGGGCGGCATTCAAAAGATTGATGCTCCAATTCACGTATCAAACGTGGCATTGGCTGATCCTAAAACTGGAGCAGCAACCAGAGTGGGATTCAAGACTTTGGCCGACGGCAAGAAAGTCCGTGTAGCGAAGAAGTCTGGCGAGACAATTGCAGAGTAGGAAATTGAACTATGGCACAAGCAAAAACACGTTTTGAAGAACGCTATGAAGGCGTCATCAAGCCGGCTTTGAAAACAAAGTATCAGTACAAGAATGAATTTCAGGTTCCTAAACTTGAGAAGATTGTCTTGAATATGGGTGTTGGTGAAGCGGCTTTGGACAAAAAACACATGGAAGCTGCTTTGCGTGATTTGACGCAAATTGCAGGTCAGAAGCCAGTGGCAACCAAAGCTCATAAATCTAATGCTTCCTTCAAAATTCGTGAGGGGATGTTAATTGGGGCCAAAGTAACTTTGCGCGGCAAAAGAATGTACGAATTTCTTGATCGCTTGGTGACGATTGCTTTGCCTCGTGTTCGTGATTTTCGTGGTATCAACGGTAAGGCTTTTGATGGTCGCGGAAACTACGCTTTGGGTATCAAAGAACATGTTATCTTCCCTGAGATTAACTTTGAGAAAATCGAAGCTCCTCGTGGGATGGATATTATCATCTGCACCTCGGCGAAAACCGATGAGGAAGCAAAAGAACTTCTGCGCGGCTTTGATATGCCGTTCAAGAACTAGAAACATAGGAAAGAGGACGAACGATGGCTAAAGTCGCTTCAATTAATCGCAACGAAAAACGGCGCAAGCTGACCAAGCGCGATTTGACAAAACGGACCAAACTGAAGGAAGGAATCATGAATCGTGATCTTCCGGTTGAAGAACGCTTTGCGATGACGCTGGAGTTAGCTGCTATGCCACGCAATGGAGCTAAGGTGCGTGTGCGCAACCGTTGTGCTTTGACGGGGCGTCCACGTTCCTATCATGGAAAATTCAGTATTTGTCGGATTGCACTGCGCAAGTTGGCCTCGGAGGGTCAGTTGCCAGGTGTTGTAAAATCAAGCTGGTAGGAGATTAAAATATGTCTATGTGTGATCCGCTTGGAGATATGCTGACCAGAATTCGCAATGGTCAAATGGCAGGCCTCAAGGTCGTTGGGTGTCCAGCTTCTCAGTTGCGTGCAAATGTTTTGAAAGTTCTCAAGGAGTGCGGTTATATTCGTGATTTCAAAGAAACTCTGGCGGCTTCTGGCCATAAAGAGCTTTCGATTGAATTAAAATATGATTCAGGTCAACCTGTTATTAAGAACTTGAGCCGTGTTTCAAAACCAGGCCGTCGTGTTTATGCGGGCGCATCGAATATGCCTCGCTATTATAACGGGCTGGGGGTTGTGATTGTTTCGACACCAAAAGGTGTTTTGAGCGATCAACAAGCACGTGATGAAAATGTTGGTGGCGAAGTTTTGTGCCAAGTCTTCTAAGACTAGACACAGATAATTTTTACGAGGAATAAAAAGAATGTCTCGCATTGGAAAAAATCCGGTTGTTTTGCCTGAGGGTGTAACGGCTGAGGTCAAAGGACAAGATATTAAGGTCAAGGGGCCGAAGGGCGAGATGTCCTTGGTGGTTCATCCTGCTGTTGAAGTAAAGCTTGACGGGGCTCATGTCGTGGTTGCTCCTCGGAATGAAGAGCGTCAAACTCGGGCCTTGTGGTCAACCATGCAGCGGCGGATCACCAATATGGTGATTGGAGTTAAAACAGGGTTTGAAAAAAACCTTGAGATTGAAGGTGTTGGTTATCGTTGCGCGATGCAGGGGAGTGACCTAGTTCTTCAGCTTGGTTATAGCCATGAAATCCGTTATGCGGTTCCTGTGGGAATTACCATTGCAGTGGATAAACAGACATCTGTCAAAATTGCGGGTGTTGATAAAGAAAAAGTCGGTCAGGTTGCAGCGGAAATTCGCGGTTACAGACCTCCTGAGCCTTACAAAGGAAAAGGGGTTCGCTATGCTGGCGAATACATCCTGCGTAAAGAAGGCAAAAAGAAATAATAATTAGTAGAAAACGAGGAATCGGACTATGCATCTTTCAGAAACAAATACTCAGCGGCGGGCTCGTCGCGTACGGGCCAAGCTCTCTCGGATTAACAAAGCCGGACTTCCCCGTTTGTCGGTTCATCGCACCAATAACCAGATCTATGCTCAGGTTATTGATGATGTCCGTGGTGTGACGGTTGCGGCGGCTTCGACTCTTGATGCGGAAATTCGCAGCAAAAACGGCGCAAATATTGCGGCGGCAACAAAAGTTGGCAAACTGGTTGCAGATCGTGCTAAAAAGGCCGGTGTCAGCAACGTGATGTTTGATCGGGGAAGTTTCCTGTATCATGGTCGTATCAAGGCTTTGGCCGATGCGGCGCGTGAAGGTGGATTGGTATTCTAGTAAACGAAGGAATGGTGGATAAAAAATGGCTCGAGCAGAACGCAAACGCGAAGAACGTGATCGCGACGAAATAGAACTGAGCGAACGCTTGGTGGCCGTTAATCGGGTTGCCAAAGTGGTAAAAGGTGGTCGTCGTTTCGGTTTTGCGGCCTTGGTTGTCGTTGGAGATGGTCGGGGTCGTGTCGGCCATGGTCATGCGAAGGCGCGTGAGGTTCCTGATGCGATTCGTAAAGCAACTGAGCAAGCCCGTCGTTGCATGATTCGTGTTCCTCTTCGTGAGGGCCGTACGATTCACCACGATGTGGCAGGTCGCTACGGTGCGGGTCGTGTTTACCTGCGTTCGGCTCCTCAAGGGACGGGGATTATTGCGGGTGGTCCGTTACGGGCAATTTTTGAAGCGATTGGGATTCAAGACGTTGTCGCCAAAGCAATCGGCAGTAACAACCCTTACAACATGGTTCACGCAACGTTTGAGGCCTTTAAGGATATGCAAAGTCCTCGTTCCGTTGCCGCACGTCGCAGCAAAAAAGTGAGCGAAATCATTTCTAACCGTGAAGTTGGCGCAAAGGCTGACAAATCGGTTGAGCACGATGATGCTGCTAAAGAGGAGTAGAAATTAGTCATGATTAAGAATGCAAATGTAAAACAGAAATCAACCGGTAAGAAGATTAAAGTTACCCAGATTGTTAGCCCAATCGGCAGAACAGCCGATCAGGAAGGGACGTTGATTGGCTTGGGGTTGAACAAGAATCGCAGGACCAAGGAACTGATTGATACACCGGCAGTTCGTGGGATGATCAACAAAATTGCTCATTTGGTGACTGTGGAAGAAATTGCCTAATTTAGGCCTAAGAAGGTGAAGAAAATGAAACTAAACGAATTGGAGCCGAACGAAGGCTCAAACAAAAAAAGAACCCGCGTTGGTCGCGGGATTGGCTCCGGCAAGGGGAAGACTTGTGGTCACGGGGTTAAAGGTCAAAAATCGCGTACGGGTGTGGCCATTAACGGCTTTGAGGGTGGGCAGATGCCTCTGTATCGCCGTTTGCCGAAAATGGGCTTTAACAACGTATTTTCAAAAGTCTATTCCACCGTTTCCTTGGCGCAAGTCCAATCGGCGATTGACTCCAAGAAACTGGATGCCAAAGCGGTGATTGATGAAAAAGCCTTGATTGCTGCTGGCATGGTTAAGAAAACCGCTGACGGAGTTCGTTTGCTTGGTAATGGATCTCTTAAAAGCAAAGTTTCTTTCAAGGTGGCAGGGGCTACGGCTTCTGCGAAGGAGGCTGTTGAAAAATCGGGTGGTTCGGTTGAGATTTATATTCGTGAAGTCAAGCCGATTGTGCGCAAAAAGCCAATTCCGGGTGCAAAAAAATAGAGCTCAAAATAAAGTTCAGCGAGGAGTTTATCCCAAGAGGCCTAACGGCCTCTTTTCTTTTTGGGAGTCTTCTTAAAAACTCTTGATGTTTTTTGTGTGGGGCTACTGGACATAGAGCCTTAATTCCTTTAGATAACGAGAAGTTTATTAACAGGTATAATAAGGTAGTAAAAACATGGCTTCTGCGGTTGAACAGCTTTCACGCAATGCAAATTGGGGTAGTTTTGCCAAAGCAACAGATTTGAAAAAACGAATTTGGTTTGTGGTCATGGCGTTGATTGTTTACCGTCTGGGGACATATGTTCCGATTCCCGGGGTTGACCCGCATGTGTGGGACAGCATCTTCAAGCAAAAAGGGGGAGGTTTGCTTGATATGTTCAATATGTTTTCAGGGGGATCCCTTGCCCGAATGACTGTTTTTGCCCTATCAATTATGCCTTACATTTCTGCTTCTATTATTGTCCAATTGGCAACGGCTCTTTCTCCTAAACTTGAGGCTTTGAAGAAAGAAGGAGAATCGGGTCGTCATAAACTCAATCAATACACGCGGTATCTGACAGTGCTCTTGGCCTGTATTCAAGCTTATGGTCTTGCGGTTGGTCTTGAGGCAATGCAGGGTCCAGAGGGGTCTGCTGTGATAAACCCTGGCATTTTCTTCCGTGTTTCAACGGTGATTACGATTGTGGGTGGGACTGTTTTTCTAATGTGGCTTGGTGAACAAATCACTTCGCGTGGGATTGGCAACGGAATTTCTCTTATTATTTTCTCGGGGATTGTAGCAGGTTTGCCTCAGGCGTTGGTTAGTACGTTAGAGTTGGGTCGCCAAGGGCAATTTTCTTTCCTTGGGATTCTTTTGCTTGCCGCAATGGTGGTGGGCACGATTGTGTTTATTGTCTTCATGGAGCGAGCCCAGAGGAGAATTCTGGTCCAATACCCCAAACGTCAAGTGGGGATGCAGCAAATGACTCAGGCAACGCAAAATCATTTGCCTCTTAAGCTCAATATGTCGGGCGTGATTCCTCCGATTTTTGCTTCATCTCTTCTCTTCTTGCCGATGACTATTATTGGCTTTGCTGGAGTGGATGGCGGGGATTTTACCGCAACACTGTCGCGTTTATTGTCCTATGGCTCCCCTCTTCATATGTCGCTTTATGCTGTATTGATTATCTTCTTTGCTTTTTTTTACACGGCAGTGGTTTTCAATCCTGAAGACAATGCGGAAATGTTGCGCAAGTATGGTGGTTTTGTCCCGGGCGTGCGTCCGGGGAAAAATACGGCTGATTATCTTGATTACGTTTTGACGCGGGTAACGGTACTTGGAGCGGTGTATCTGTGCTTGATCTGCTTGATGCCTGAAATGTTGATCTCCCATTACAGCTTGCCATTCTATTTTGGAGGAACCAGTCTCTTGATTGTGGTTTCGGTCACAATGGATACGGTGGCCCAGATCAATTCTCATATGCTGGCTCATCAATACGAAGGATTGATTAAAAAGACCAAACTGACGAAAGGTCGCAAATAAATGAACATCATTCTTTTTGGTCCGCCTGGAGCAGGTAAGGGAACACAGGCAGAGAGGCTTGAGAAAGATCGTGGCCTTATTCAGCTCTCTACGGGAAATATGTTGCGGGCGGAAATTGCGGCAGGTTCTCCTCTCGGGGTTAAGGTCAAGGCGATTATAGATGGCGGGTTGTTAGTCTCAGACGATATTATGATTGAGATGATTTCGAACCGGATTGATCAGCCAGATTGCGCCAAAGGGTTTATTCTGGATGGTTTTCCTCGGACGATTGCGCAGGCGCAAGCTCTTGACGAGATGCTCCATACAAAGGGGAAAGACCTTGGTGCTGTGATCCAGTTGGTGGTGGACGAAGCTGGTTTGTTGGCTCGTATTCACAAGCGGGCATCTGAGTCTGGTGTTGTTCGTGCTGATGACAACGAGGAAACCTTGAGAAAGCGTTTGGCAGTATACCGTGAGCAGACCGCCCCTATTCTTCCTTATTATGAGCAAAAGGGTCTTCTTCGCCAGGTGGACGGTATGGCTCCTGTGGAGAAAGTTGGGGCAGAGATTGAAGCGGTTCTGCAGGCGGTTTAATGTTTTTAATGTTATCCACAGAAAAAACAAAAAAACTATTGACTCAGATACGTTAATGCTTAATATGCGCTTCATTCTGCAACGTCCCGCTTGTCGGGCCATACTCTTTTGGTTCGCTTTGGGTGCAGGGTAATGGTGGACGAACTGGCGTTTCCTTCTGTTGTAGAACGAAATTTTACGGTTCGGTTTGAAATCAAACAATAGGACTTGAAGGAGTCAAATAGTATGGCCCGTATTTCCGGTGTCAATGTTCCTGACAATAAAAGAGCAATTATCTCTCTAACTTACATTCATGGTATTGGCCGCTTCACAGCAGAGCAAATGTGTGCAGAGGTTGGCATTGATTTTTCTCGTCGTATGAAAGACCTCACGGAAGATGAACTGAACCAGATTCGTAAAATTATCGAATCCGGTCGTTTCATGATTGAAGGGGATCTGCGTCGTGAAGTTTCAATGAACATCAAGCGCCTCATTGACATGCAGTGCTACCGTGGTTTGCGTCACCGTCGTGGTTTGCCTGTTCGTGGTCAGCGGACTCGTACCAATGCTCGGACTCGTAAGGGGCCAGCAAAACCTGTTGCGGGTAAAAAACAAGCGAATGCTAAGAAGTAATTTGTAATAGAGATCATTGAGAGATTTAGAGGTTCAGCATTATGGCAGCCAAAGAGAAAACATCCAAAGCCCCTACAAAAGGTGGAGCGCGGAAAAAAATTGTTCGCAAAAATATCGCGGTGGGTATCGCGCATATTAATGCATCGTTCAACAACATCCATGTCAACATTACTGACACGCAGGGCAACACGATTGCTTGGTCGAGTGCAGGGATTGTTGGTTTCAAAGGGTCGCGTAAATCTACCCCTTACGCAGCACAGCTTTGTGCTGAAGATGCTGGTCGCAAGGCTCAAGAGCACGGGATGCGCGAAGTTGACGTGACAGTTAAAGGTCCTGGGGCTGGACGTGAGTCGGCTCTCCGAGCTTTGCAGTCAATTGGATACACAATACGTTCGATCAAGGATACTACACCTGTTCCACATAATGGGTGTCGTCCTCCGAAACGTCGTCGTGTCTAGCCTACCACTACTTTTTTAGTCGTTCATTTCGGACTGATCCACGCGTGTTGAAAGGGAAAAAGCATGCTGATACAGAAAAACTGGCAGGAACTGATTAAACCGAATAAGGTTGAAATCGAGCGTAAGGCAAATGTAAAAAATCAAGGGAAAATTGTGGTTGAGCCTCTGGAAAGAGGATTCGGCCTGACTCTTGGAAATGCTTTGCGGCGCATCCTTCTGTCCTCTTTACAGGGGGCTGCGGTTACGGGCGTAAAAATTGCTGGGGTCCAGCATGAATTTTCGACCATAGAAGGTGTTCGTGAAGATGTGACGGATATTATCCTGAACATCAAGGCTATTGCCGTTCGTATGCACGTTGAGGGGCCTAAGCGGATGCGCTTGGTTGCCGAAGGGCCTTGTGAAGTGGCGGCTGGTATGATCGAAGCCGGCGCAGATATTGAAATCATGAATCCTGATTTGGTTATTTGTACCCTTGATAAAGGGGCCAAGCTGGAAATGGAAATGACTGTTAATACGGGCAAAGGGTATCGTCCTGCGGCGCAAAATCGTCCTGAAGATGCTCCCGTTGGTCTTATTCCAGTAGACAGTATTTTCTCTCCAGTGCGCAAGGTTTCTTACGAAGTTGAAGATACTCGAGTTGGTCAAATCACTGACTACGATAAACTGACGCTTTCGGTTGAAACCAATGGAGTTGTTTCTCCAGATGATGCGGTTGCTTTTGCTGCTCGTATCTTGCAAGACCAATTGCAGGTCTTCATCAACTTTGATGAGCCAAAAGAATCCAAGTCTTCGGGTGAAGAGGAAACCCTTCCCTTCAACCGCAATCTTCTTAAGAAAGTGGATGAGCTGGAATTGTCGGTCCGTTCCGCCAACTGCCTTAAAAACGACAACATTGTTTATATCGGCGACTTGGTTCAGAAATCCGAGAGCGAAATGTTGCGGACTCCAAACTTCGGGCGGAAATCTTTGAATGAAATCAAAGAAGTTCTTACCATTATGGGCCTACATCTTGGAATGCAAATCGAAGGATGGCCTCCAGAGAATATCGAAGATTTGGCAAAAAAAATGGATGATCCTTTCGCCAGTTGATAGGCGGGAGGATTGCTCTGAAGGGATATGGTGTCCCGCTCTGGTGAAGGAACGGCCGCAAGGCAAGTGCTTGCTAGATTAACAAGATAGCTTCACCCGTTTGAAGCTGCAGAAAAAGTGAAGGAATAAAACATGAAACACGGAATGTCAGGACGGAAACTGAATCGGACTTCGTCCCATCGCAAGGCTCTGTTTTCAAACATGGCTAATGCGCTGATTAAGCATGAACAAATTGTGACGACTTTGCCGAAAGCAAAAGATCTTCGTCCATTCGTTGAAAAACTGATTACCCTTGGTAAAAAGGGCGGTCTCTCTAATCGTCGTGAGGCCTTTGCTATTTTGCGGGATGAAACGATGGTGGCAAAACTTTTCTCGGTTTTGGCAGAGCGTTACGGCGATCGCCCCGGGGGTTATGCTCGAGTTCTTAAGGCAGGTTTCCGTTATGGAGATGCTGCTCCACTTGCTGTGATTGAACTGGTTGATCGGGATGTGAGTGCCAAGGGTCAGGATAGCGGTCCGGTTTTCACATCGGAATACGAAGCTCCTGTCGCTCCGGTGGGGCCTGCTGACGAAACCACAGTTCCGAAAAAAGCCGTTAAAAAAGCCAATGCGGAAAAAGCAAGTGAGCCTACAGCAGAGAAACCGAAGGCTCCTCGCAAAAAGAAAACGGAAGATAGCTCAGCTAAGTAAGCAGGTTGTGCCAAAGAATTTGAAAAACCCGCCTGATCGGCGGGTTTTTTTGTGTTGTGTATTTGAGATGTTTCTTATTCGTTCATCTGGACGGGAGATTTCTTTTTGGGCTCTTCCGGTTCGTCGAAATCATCATACGGATTCATATCAATACCCCCTTCGAACAAAATTGAACGTAAGAATCCGGGGGTTAATACTGAAAGCGGGTTAATCATTACACTGGGGTCGTCAGATGGCCCCTTGACTGCATAGGTTGCCGCAATAAGCCCACCGTTGCTCCCTCCTGTTAAAAGAGTTCCAATTAGTGGTATTTTGTTAACGATACCATTGATACCCGACATAGGCACAACTGTTCCGCTGATGTCTATGGTTCCTTTAGTCTGGTTGACGAGTCCGCCAAAAGACAATCCAACCGAGGCTCCAGATGTTCTACCGTTGATAAGTGAAATAACCCGCCCTTCGGGTTTTTTCTTCCAGATGAAGTCAGCCTTGAGTTTGGAAAAAGCGATACCTTTGTTTTGCAGGAGTTCGGCTAAACCTGAGATGCTGAAAGCATTGATGATTTGCGCGAGGGCAGGAGCTTTAACTACTGAAAAGTTTGAAATCACGGCCCTTCCTTTCAGGTCGTTGACTCCTGCTCCGGCAATTTGTTCCCCGCGAATTTTCAGTGTCCCTCCAATGATGTTGTCGTACACGTCAAATGCATACAGTGTTTCGCCCGCGTCATCTGCCGTTAGGTCAAGCTGCATGGTATTTTTTGAATCAGGCTTGATCGTGACAGACATACGGCTTCTTCCTGCGGTTGCTTGAAGGTCAAGAGCATGGATTTCACCATCACTATCGACGTGAGCAGAAAACTTGGCTTGGCGGACAAACTGGTTTTCCCTCTTTCCAGTGCGAATGCGGTCTGCCTTGGCGTTTATTTTGATTGCAGGGCCAGGTTTACTAGAAAGCACAGGTGTTTCTTCTCGTGCGCTAAGAAAAGATCTCGCGTCCAAGCTCTTTCCACTGATATCAAAGGTAAAGCTGTTGGGAGATGTTTGTTCAAAAAGTAGAGTAAAGTTATTGTCGCTGCCCAGATTTTCTACGCGAAAAGTGCCACTTTTTACGTCTTGGCTGTTACCGACTTGTCCGAATTTGAGAGCCCCATTACCAGAGACATCTTTGCCAACAGTTAGGTTTAAGTTCTTTACTTCATGAATGTCGTGTCCAGAAACTATGGCAACACAGGAAGCCTTGCCAGAGACTCCTTGCGGTTTATCGTAACCAAAAGGGCGCACTCGGAACCGTACAGGCGTTAAGTCGGCTAGCACGTCGATTGAAATATTTCCCTTCTGGGGTTCCTTATAATGAAGATCAACTGGTAAAGCTCCTTCAATAAACTGATCGAGGTGAATGCCAAAATGGTCGCGCAGTTTTTGATCAGCAACGACACTGGCTTTTATGTCGCTAACAAAAGGGGCTCCCACTGGATTCAGGTATTCTGAATAAGTTAGATCAATTGGCCGATCATCTAAAAACCCTTTGCCTTTGAGGGTAAACGAACCGTCAGCAACCTTGAGTGTGTATGGCCCGCCGGTTAAATCCAGCCCACGCACAATTTTTGGTAAGCGAATATCATTCATGCGCGAGTCTACTGTGACTTTGACTGCATCGGCGGGGAGATCATGGACAGCAGGAAATGTAACATGAACATTGGCCTCTACCTGTCCTCGGATAGAGGTCTTCTCTCCGGAAATAATGTTCTGCAGGTTGATGGGCTCTCGGCCAATGTAGTCAAAAATAGTCCTTAAAGGGCCGTCCAAATCTACGTCAATATTCACAACCCCGGGAGTTGGGCGCGTAAGGTTTGTAACACTGACCGAGGCTTTTTTAACATCAAGGTCTGCTAGTTTCCCGTGCGCTACGCTTATTTTTAGAGCGTCATCTTCAATGGTTGCGTGACCTTTTGCTGCCCTAGCGGGAATGAGTGGGGCACGATAATCTGCTTTGAGATTTTCAAAATCAAAGGAGGCGCGAACTTGCTCTGTCGTAATGGCTAGAGGGTTCTTGGGATCCACGTCCAGAAAGACTTTTAGGTCTTTGATAATACCTTCTGAGAGTTTTTCGGTTAGCCATTCAGCCGCTGGAGTGCTTTTGTGTTGCACAGGCCATAACGCCTTGATTTCCGAGAAAGATATTTGAGGGATTCTGATCTGTACAGGAACAAGGCTCTTTGCGTCTTTTTTCAAATCATGTTCGGCATTTAATTCAATGCGAATATCGTTTACTAGCAAACTGGTGTCATGGACTGAAAGTTTTCCACTATCTCGGTCATAAGAAATGTTCGCGCTGAGATCACTAAAATTTAGGGGGGTTCCCTGTGTGGAAGAGAGATTAAGCTCACCCTGTTCGGAGGTCATCAGTGTGTTCAGTCGGACCACTGACATATCTGGTGCGAGGTCTCCAGATAATTGCGTGTTGAATATAAATTTTTGACCATCCAGTGCGCGAGGCGTAAAAAAATTACTAGAAAACAGGGCTAAGTCCACATGGTCCATTCTTCCCTTGAAACTCATATCTCGTTTCTTTTTATCTCGTTTTACTTGTAATTCTATTTTGCTTTTTTGCCATGCTCCCGCCATTTGATACTGTAAGATGACATCGAATGCATTGGTTTTGCGGTCAAGGGTGGCGTTGACTTTTGGCACAACCCATGTTGCTTTGGAGATATGGTCTTCGGTTACCAAAAGGGCATCTCTAACCTCGAAATGTTCAAGACGCGAGAAGATTGCTAGCGGAGAGTCTGGCAGAGTTCCGCCAAGAAAAAAGGCCGAACCAACTTCCTTGATTGGGCTTGATTTCTGGGGGGTTTCTGGCTGTGGTCCCGGGTTGTTTCCTCCCACCAGAAAGCGAAAATCTCCATCAGTTTCTCGGATAATTTGTACGCTAGGTTGGTTCAAGATAATTGCTTCGGGTTTGAAAAGTCCAATCAGTAAAGGGGCTTTGGCTATTCTCAATCCTACCGATTGAATCTCTAGGGCCGTTCTTCCCTCTTCAAATACTTTGAATTCTCTGAGGCCTAGGGAAATTGGCCCATCAAATCGGGGCCACTCCGCAACGATTTTGTCAAATGCAACGGTTGTTTTTTCATCTCCTTGAACGAGAGCTTTCTGCACATAGTCGGCAGCAAAGGTTACATCAACCGGACCTTGAGAGAATTTCCACAAAATGATAAATACCAGAGAAAGAGACAAAAAAGAAATCCCGCCGATAATCTCGGTGGCGAGGACTATGGTTTTGTGGGCAAATTTTAGTGTTCGAATAATCACATCAAAGGTTTTTCTTTTTTATTCACAAGTCGTAAGAAACTATAGCAGAATATCGGAAAAAAATCATAGGCTAGGCTTGACTTTTTGTTTGATAATCCCAGCTTCACTGCAACAACCGCAAAGGAATCCCTATGACCCACTTAAAATCAGGCGATGCAGCCCCTTTTTTCGATCTTTCCTGCGATACTGGCGCACAGTGTCGATTGTCTGACTTCGCAGGGAAATATCTGGTCGTATATTTTTATCCTAAGGATGACACCCCTGGCTGCACGAAGGAATCCTGTTCTTTTAGTGAGTCCTTGGTGGACTTGCAGAAAGTGAATGCTCAAGTGGTTGGCATTTCGCGGGATAGTGTGGAAAGCCATCAAAAGTTCAAAGCCAAGTATAATTTGTCTTTCCCTTTGCTTTCCGATGGCTCTGGAGAAGTTTGTAATGCTTATGGTGTATGGGTTGAAAAATCCATGTACGGAAAGAAACACATGGGGATTGAGCGATCCACGTTTTTGATTGACGGTACTGGGAGAATTCTTCGTGTCTGGTCCAACGTCAAAGTGGACGGACACAGTAAAGAGGTTCTCTCTGCGATCAAAGAACTCAGCAGTCGTTAAAAATTAGGCCGCTCTTCTGAGGTTACCAAAAACTTCCCCAAAAGGGACAATCTGCCCCGACCACATATTGAGGGATTCATCATCTCCTTGGAGAAAATGTACCGATCCGTTGTGGGAAATGACATGGTTTTGCGCATTCCGGTTAGTTGCTAGGAATACGGAGGGTAATAAAACATCAAGGCCTTGACCGCGTACACGGATCAAACGGCCATTCTCAAAAATAAAACGCAGGCCACAAAGATCAATCTTTTCACAAACTTTCCCTGCTACTGACTCGAAGCTCAGTTGTCCGTGAGCGCGGGCAATTTTTGCCATAGACCAGAGTTTTTCAATTCGTACAGACAATTCGTTTTGCATTGGTTAGGCGACCTTTCTGGTTTTTGCTTTTGTGATCTTTTCGTCCCCAGAAAGGTTTTTACTTGGTACAAGAATTGTACCAACACTGCGTAAGTTCAAGTAGTCGTGAATATGGGCCATTAATGTTTCCATTTGGTCATTAAAGAAATGGTTGGCTCCGTCAACAACCCGGTAGTCAATTTTGATTCCTTTTTGTGTGTTCAGACGCTGAACGACTTTTTCAACCATTGGCTCGGGGACAATGTTGTCACGGTTGCCATGAAGGATAAGGCCAGATTGAGGGCAGGGTGCCAAAAAGCTGAAGTCGATTTCATTCGCTGGTGGGCTGACTGACACAAAGCCCTTAATCTCTGGACGGCGCATCAGAAGCTGCATTCCGATCCATGCCCCGAAAGCAAACCCCCCAACCCAAACGTAGGGAGCGTTAGGGTTCAGAGCTTGCATCCAGTCTAGGGCTGCTGCGGCGTCTGAGAGTTCGCCTTCGCCTTTGTCAAAAACGCCTTGGCTTTGACCAACGCCGCGAAAATTAAAACGAAGCGTTGAAAACCCATGTTCAACAAAGGCGTTGTACATTGAATAAGGAATGCGGTGGTTCATTGTACCTCCCCGTTCCGGATTCGGATGGAGGATCAACGCAAGTGGTGCGTTTGGGGCTTTGGAATGAGAATAACGCGCTTCCAAACGGCCTGCAGGGCCGCTAATGATAATGTCTGGCATAGGTCCCGTAATCTCTTCTGTTTAAGATCAATTTTTGGATATTGGAGGGAACCTTAGCCGATCTGAATCGCTTTTGTCCAATAATTTCTCATAACATATTGATTTTGCTGTGGATATTTTGCCTTTTCTCCCTATATACTCCCCTCTATGAAAAGAACCACTTACCTTGACCATAATGCTACTACCAAAATTCGTCCTGAAGCCTTGGAGCTTTTGCTCGCTGCAGCTTCGGACTCCGGAAATGCGTCTTCCATTCATGGGTTTGGACGTGCGGCCCGAAAATATGTCGAGGAAGCTCGTGGCCGGATTTCTTCCCTTCTTGAGGTTAGTCCCAACCAAGTTTTTTTCAACAGCGGTGCAACGGAGGGCAATAACACGATTTTAAGAGGGTTTGGCGACGGGCGTGTTCTTGTTTCATCTATTGAACATCCTTCGGTGTTGCAAAGCGGGGTTTTAGCAGAGCTTATCCCTGTTGGTCCTGATGGAGTTGTTGATGTGGCTGCTTTTTCGGAACAGATCCGTAAGGGACCTTCCCCTGCTCTTGTCTCTGTTATGCTGGTGAATAACGAAACCGGAGTTATTCAACCAGTTACCGAGATTTCGCGCATTGCAAAAGAGGCGGGGAGTTTGGTTCATTGTGATGCGGTGCAGGGG
>CAYZAR010000008.1:10205-20405 GCA_964476455.1 uncultured Micavibrio sp. | reverse complement strand
CTATTCCCACCTTACCAATCTTGAACCTGAATGGTCTGTCAGGGTTGGATTACTGGCCCCGTGGGGTGAGGGCAAAACCACTGTATGTGATTGGATTAGAGAAAAAGCAAAATGTGATGGTCATATCCCAGTAAAATACAGTCCTTGGTCAGCGAAAACAGACTCTGAACTTTGGCATGGTTTCTACACCCGTCTGCTTCAATCGTTCGCTGAAAATAATCTGAAATTTAAAACCCCAAAATGGCGGCGAGGATGGGGACACATGCTTTCCAGCATGTCACACGCGAAGGCGCTCAAAAAACTTAGTGCGGCAAACGAGATAGCGAAAGCAGGCTTGGAAGCCGTACAATCCGTTTTTTCAATGACGCAGGAAGATGTCAAAAAACTGGTGAAGCAACTGCCGCCAGAAAAGAGATTTATTGTTATAATTGATGATTTGGACAGGGTTGAGTCCGGTCTTATACCTCGTTTGTTGCTGTCATTGCGTGATGTGATGGACATCAATTCATTCTCATTCTTACTGCCTTTTGATGAAGAAATTATTGCACATGCCTTGGCGCAATACGGCAATTCCAAGGAATACGGCGAGAGTTTTTTAGAGAAAATTCTTGATTATAGGGTGCATATAAAACCCGCTGCGGAAGAAAATGTTTTAGCCCTTTTCAAGCATGAAATGGGAAAGTACTGCCCTTTCATCAAAGTAGACATACTGGAAAGCATTGCAAGACTTCTCCCCAAAAACCCACGAAAGCTCAAAGGCTTGGTTAGAAGCCTCCGGGCCTATGAGAATGAAGCAAAAAGACACCGTGCAGGTGAAATAGATTGGCGTGCCTTGCTGTTTGGCCAGATGATCCGGATTGAATCAGAGTCCTTTTTCCAAGCGTATATGCAGGACACCTTTTTCAGGGAGGGCAAAATCAATATGTTCGACACTTCCGGCGCAAGCCCTTGGCTGATTGCGGCCATGAGTGACAAAAAAGGCGAAGGCGACACGATTGAACGGCAAAGAATAGAAGGAGTTTTTGAAAAGGTCGGGATTTCTGGTGTTGAGAAAAAATCCAGGCTGACGGCTCTTTGTGAAGAAATGAGAAAATCATACGGATTTACAGGCCATAACACGGTTCTTTATGCGTTGAAACTGGTGGATAATCCCGAACTTCTAACTTGGGGTGAATTTGATGCCGTATGGGATATATGGGTAAAAACGTCTCAATTAGATGCGCTTCTGCCTTGGATAGATGCCCATTCAAAATCCATAGATATTTCAAAAGCGGAAGTGGTCAGGGAGTTACTAACCACCATATCACAACGCTATTCAGAACTGCTTGATAGGGCCAGTCATGTTGCGCTTTCGTCTGAACAGGCGGCTACAATACAACAAGCGGATGCCGTATTGTCCCTTGCCGATGAAATTATAAGCAAAGGTTTTCAGGATATTCAGATACAAGAAATATTAACCCCTGATACTTTCAAGAAATTTTTGGACGTGGTTTTTACATGGATTCATTTTGATGGAAATGAGGCTGACAAGAAGCATAGAGCCAGAGAGAAAGAGGTGTTAACGCGTTGGGTTGATATAGCAAACAGAACTGTTCGTGCCGCCGAGTTTGGGCAAATGTTCAATAAAATGGCTATAGATGTTGATGGGTTTAATGACAAAAAAGACACACTGCCAGCGAAGTTGTATGACGAATTAAAGGGAAAAAGCGATTTGAATTTAACAGATGCCGCAGTCGCCGCGCTGTCTGAGCCAGATGGCATTAGAAAATTGATGCCATATGATGCAGGAATCGGCGTTAAAAGTTTGTTGTTAAATCCTTCAAGCGTTCTATGGGAACCCGCCGAAAAATCGAAGGGGTTAAGCGTTCTATCATCTGCTAGTCAGGATAGCGTGGTGCAAAAAAATGCCTTGGACTTCCTCGACCTAATACGGAAGTGTGCTAACGAGGGAAACTATGAAATGAGAGCGGAGGAATGTGGCGCAATTTTTCAGGATCCTGCGCTGGTAAAGGCTATATGGGATGTAGCAATTGCAACGCCGCTTCAATTCAGAAGATTAAGTGAAACGCGAGCTATCAGGAAATATCTTATTTCCAAAGGAATTGACGAAAACTCTCTGGCAACTCCTGATTGGTTGATGGTGAATACAAAACCTGATGAAAAGAAAAAGGCGGCCTAAAACTCTGGATAGTAATGGGTGCTATTGCAGGTGAATTGTTCGCCTAGCACCAGATCCCCGATCTGCTATCAGAAAGGCTTCCCTTGTCGGGGAGGACCATTGTCTAAATCAAGATTCCAAAATAGAATTCAGTTTCAGGGCAATGCCCAAAGACCCCTGAATTTTGAGTTTGCCCATCATGAAGGCTAGGTTGGGGTCTTGCTCACCGCTCAAGATTTTCGCAAAATTCTCCATAGAGATCATCAAGGTCAGGTCAGGGTCACTTCCTTCACTGGCGAAAAGAGGGGGGGACTGGCTGGCATCCAGAAAAATTTTTCCGTCCTCGCCAAAATCAAAGAGGATTTTTTCGTGAAGCCTATTGGCAAACTGCAATTTGCCTTTGATCTGGTCTGTGATGTTTTCAAGGGTCATGCGGCAAATTCCTCTTTTTCCATTGTCATGAGGGGAGCAGCCCCCGCCATAATCATGCGGAACCGCCCCTCTGTTTCGGGAAGCATTTTTTCGAAAAAGAAACGGGCTGTCTTGATCTTGCCTGTATAGAATGAACTGCGTTCAAGACTTCCTTCGGCTAGTTTCTCGGTGGCAATTTTAGCCATTCTGGCCCACATATACCCCATCGCGACGAGAGCAAACATCCGCAAATAATCGGAAGATGCCGCCGCTGCTTCATTAGGGTCTTTAAGACCTTTTTGGGCAATCGTGGCGGTGGCCTGTTGAAGCTTGGCAAAAGATTTGGCAAGCGGGAAAATAAATTCTTGAAGGTTCTCTTGAGACTGATTGTCTTCGATAAATTTCGAAACCGGATGGAAAAATTGACGCAACAAACGGCCCATACCAACACTCATTTTGCGTCCAACCAAATCAAGAGCTTGAATCCCGTTTGTCCCTTCGTAGATTTGGGTAATTCTGGCATCACGGGCGTATTGCTCCACACCGTATTCACGAATATAGCCATGTCCGCCATGAACCTGAATAGCAAGGTTGGCTACGTCAAAACCCATATCGGTTTGATAGGCTTTGAGGATAGGAGTCATGAGGGCAACTAAATCATCGGCTTCTTGACGCAGCTTGGCATCTGGGTGGGCGTGAGAAATATCAAGATTCATGCCGATCCAGAAAGACAAAGCCCGCGCCCCTTCGCAAAAAGCCTTAGAGGTCAGCAACATTCTGCGAACATCGGGATGAACGATGATCGGGTCGGCTGGCTTGTCTGGAGCTTTCACCCCATCCAGAGCTCTCATCTGCAAACGATCCTCGGCATAGGCAAGGGCATTTTGCCAAGAAACCTCGGCAAGGCCTAACCCTTGCATCCCCACACCCAGTCGAGCAGTGTTCATCATGGTGAACATGGCCTTGAGGCCTTTATGGGCTTCACCTACCAACCAGCCTTGCGAGTCATCAAAATTCATGACGCAAGTCGCCGAAGCTTTGATTCCCATTTTATGTTCGATAGCCCCGCACACGACATGGTTAGGTGCCATAGTGTCCGGTAAGAATTTTGGAACGACGAACAGAGAAATTCCCTTGACCCCCTCTGGGGCATCCGGCAAACGAGCCAGAACCAAATGGATGATATTTTCGGTTAGGTCATGCTCTCCGGCGGAGATAAAAATCTTGGTTCCGGTGATTTTGTAAGCCCCTCCTCCGCTAGGAACCGCACGGGTGCGGATCAAACCAAGATCTGTCCCACAGTGAGATTCCGTAAGGCACATAGTCCCTGACCATTCGCCAGAGACCAGTTTTGGAAGATAAATATTTTTAACCTCGTCAGATCCATGGAGATGAATCGCACGATAAGCCCCTTCCGAAAGGCCCGGATACATCCCGAACGACATATTAGCCGAACAAATCATTTCCATGAGTGCAAAATTAAGCAAATGAGGCATTCCCATCCCGCCATATTTTGGATCAGCGGCAAGAGCGGTCCACCCTCCCTCTCGAAAGAGGTGATAGGCATCTTTGAATCCGGTAGGTGTTTTGACGAGGCCTGAATCGTAAAGACACCCTTCCTGATCCCCTGATTGGTTGAGAGGAAACAAAACTTCTTCGCAAACCTTGGCCCCTTCTTCAAGAATCTGGCTCATCAAATCAGATGTTGCGGAGTCATACCCGGGAAGACCCGCGAGTTGCTGAGCATTCAAAACCTCGTGCAGAACAAATTTCATGTTTTCAAGAGGGGCTTTGTAGGATGGCATGATGCAGACTCCTGTCTGGAAAAGAAGCTTAAAATATCTAGTGTCTAGTGTTCTTATCTTCGTCACACAAAGCGCGAAGGTGGTCGCTCAACTCCCCTTGGTCCATGGTAAGAAGAAGCTTTTTAGCCTGTTCCATAGGTGAATTTTGCTGTTGTTGTTTCTTTTGCATGGCGGCGGCGATTCGGTCTAGCGTTTCCTGACCAATGGCCTCGCGCGCAACGCGGGCATTTTGCATAGCTTGTTCAATAAGCTGATTTTTGCTTAGTTTCTGAGAAGAAGAGGTCTCCTCTCCCTGTTTTTTCTGTACTTGCTCATTCTTTTTTGATTTCAACCAATCGAACATTCTGGACCTCCATCCTCTATCGTGGCAAACCTATCCTAACACTCTCTTAAGATTCGGGTCCTTATGAATTATCGTCATATTTACCATGCTGGAAATTTCGCCGATGTCTTCAAGCACATTCTGGTCTTGATGATGGTGGATTATCTGCAGGAAAAAGAGAAAGGGCTGTTTTTGCTTGATGCCTTTGCAGGTCTTGGGCTTTATGACCTGAATTCCGTTGAGGCGCGGAAAACCGAAGAATTTCTTGCGGGTGTTTCCAAAATAATGGAAAAAGAGCGAATCAATCCGGATCTCCGACTTTACCAGAATACCATTGCCCCTTATTGGAATTACAAACAATATCCCGGATCTCCTCTCTTGCTGGCTGAAAAATTGCGGTACCAAGACCGCTTGCTGGCAAACGAACTTCATCCCGAAGATGTGTGCGAACTTGAATGTGTTTTGGCAAGTTTTCCGGCGGCACGGGTAACAAAAGTTGATGCGTATGAAAGTATTCGGGGGCATATACCTCCTTCTGAGCGGCGCGGGTTGGTTTTGGTTGATCCCCCTTTTGAGAAAAAAGATGAATTTGATCTTCTGGTTCGTCAAACAAAAGAATGGAAGAAACGGTGGGAAACCGGATGCTATGTGATTTGGTATCCGATTAAATCTCACTTGGCGGTGGATGCTCTTCACCTCGCCGCACGAGATTTGAGAATGAAACGAACATGGGTGGCCGAATTTTTGCTGCGTGAGAGATCTGCGCCTGAGAGCTTGAACGGCTGTGGAGTTCTGGTTTTCAATACACCTTTTCAGATTCCAGAACGCCTAGCAGCTCTTGCCCCTGAACTCGTCTCCGCACTCGGTTACGGACACATCGAAAGCTATGATCTTTTTGTGGGTTAATCCACAAGGCTCCCTAACGGTTCCTCCTGCGGATGGGGCAAAGGGCAGCAGCCTCTCTGGCCTATCAGCTTTCATTTTCATCTGCCACATCTCCATTACGCTTCATAAAGCGGGTATAAAATACGCTAAGCCCAATCAAGCTTACTCCCAGACCGAAGAAGGAGAAGATACGGTACAACCCCTCAAGTTCAGAAGCATCTATTAAGAACACTTTAGCAATCGTGAGGGACAGAAAAGCAAGGGCAGCAATTCGTAGGGTCCTATCAGAGCGTTTTATGCCATAGGCTAACAGACATATCCCTGTCAACAGCCAGACAATGGAGTAACTGTAAAGTTCAAGGTTATCCATTTGCAGTCCGTGTAGATTTCCTCCATGAAAAATCTGGCGAACGTTGAGAGATATTCCTGCAAACATAAAAATCAGAATCAGACCCTTGAATATTTGAGGAAGACTTTTCATACGCTGATATCCCAATTTCAGGTATGTTGCGTAGGTGGCAAGAACAATGCCAGAACCGTAGGTCAGCGTTACCCCATTCAAGAGAGGCAGCGTCCCAACATTTTGCCCTTGATCTGCGATTGGGTTGTGTATGAGCAAGTCAAAATAAGCTATGCGGGCAATAGCAATGGTTATAAGTAATTTTCCCCAAAACAACATATGAGAAAAGTTGTTTTTCTGCTTAACGACTTCCACAATACCCATACCTATCAAGGCGATCATCAGTGTAATCGCTCCGCGTTCGATAAAGTCTGCTGGCATCCAATCTTGGCCGTGGGACACCATCCGAAGAGTTGTGTAAAGTCCGCCAACCATGAGCAATAGAGCCATTCCTACCAACCCGTCTTGAACAATTTTGCTCTTCACGGTTTGATAGCTGTACAGGATATAGGCAGTCCCCATTCCTAAAGCAGGAAGAAAATAACGGAGAGCTAAATCTTCAGGTTGCCTTAAATCAAGAGGGAGAGCCTCTCCACGGCCTATCAACGAGTTCAGGATAACAAGAAGAAACCAAGCACCTATGTACAGGTTCATAAGGACGAAAAGGCTCAACAAGACTTTGCCAATCGTCTGGAGAAAAGCAACTGGAATGCTACGGTAAATCCACAAGATCGCTGCAATTTCAAGAGAAAGAGCTATCGGCCAGTAAGACAACGGAAGGACTATAGCCAGCCCCATGGAAAGAAAAGACGTAGCGGCTAAGGAATAGAGAGCAATCACATAGTCGTTTGATTTTTTAATCCAGATGGATGCCTGCGTTGTTGCATACAAAGCCCCGATGAGTGAGACGGCTCCCCATAAAAGAGACGTATCATAGGCCCCCAAAGGTTTAGGAAGCCCTGCATAAGTCACAATATACACACCAAGAGCAGCAGCTACTTGTATGATAGCCCATGGCTTTTCGTTATGAGTGCTGGCTTGTAGGATAAAAGCAGCAGGAACCGCGTAAAGACCAAGCAGAACCGATGCAACAAGAACACCAGATGTGATATCAGTCTGCGGCAAATAGATAGCCAGCAGAAGTATATCGGAGAAAAGTTTCCCCATCATCACCTTCGTGTACAGACCAGGCCGCAAATATGCCAGACCTATAATACCCGCAGATAACAGGAAGGAAGTGGCACACTCCACCTCACCAAAATGGGTTTTAAGCTGTAGAAAGATGAGAAGTAGGGAGCTTCCCCCTATGGCTATGATACTGGACATATGTTGCCCTATTGAATAAGAGGAAGTATCATCCTCGCCGTCTGCGATATCGTGACGGACCGTGAATAAGGTAACAGCTGACACACCCAGAACAAACAGAGCCAAGACAGAGCTGTTTTCAGAAAGAGAAGGACTACCTAGTACCACAAGAGCCCAGATGAATACCCCAGCAATAGAGAGGAGAGATAGACCCACCCATTTCTGACGAGAAAAAACAAGCTGAAGGCCTGAGTACAGTACGATAAGGTAAGAGAACAGGCCAACAAAATTCTCCTGTTCTGCTGAGAACAAAGCAGGGGCAAGAAACCCGCCGACCATGCCAAACAGCGCGACCGGAGGGCCAAGGCGCAGAGCCAAAACCATTGTTGCTATCACAACAGCTGACATGCCGCAGAACCCTGTGAAGGGACTGATTATGTGGTGGAGGTGAACGGCGGAATAGAGGCTAAATGTCAGAGTTACGAGACCAGCCCCGACCATTCCCTGAGCCACACGCAGAGCGTTGGAAATCTTTTTATAGTCAGCCACAAAACGGCCGCCTGCCACCAGAGCCATCCCAAAGAGAAACCCCAGCATAACGCGAACCGTTGGCCCCAAAAGACCAGCCTCAATGCTGTACTTTACGAGATAAAAACCAGCACAGGCAAGGGAAACAGATCCAATCCAGACCGGAAGTTTGGCACCGATATTAAACTCTGTTTGCGACTTGCCTTTATCCACCACGTCACTTTGCTTAACACGCAGATCGTTACTGTTTGTTGAGGTTGTTTCGTCATTCAGTGTTCCCTCCAGCAAAGCGCAGAGATCCTCGTCCTCCGGATCGAAAATCGCGGGGTTCTCACTTCCTGCGAATTTTCTCCTTTCTGTTGTCTGGGCTAGGTCAAGGGGTGGTAAAGATGCGGACGAGCCAGCCCTCTCCAAAGAAGTTGAAGAGGTTTCTTCTTTGACTGCCAAAACAAGGTCTAACCGGCGACGCAAGCTGGCGACCTCATCATCTAGGCGGTTGATGCGGTATCTGTTTCTCCACGGCAGAATAAAGGTTACCAGTGCCAACAACGCTAAAAGAACAGAAAGGACTTGCACTTAAACTTCTCCCAACAACACATTGAACAATACCCATTTTCCAATATGGCACGAATAATTCTACGTTACAACAAAATATTGAACGGTGTTCAAAATTACTTCCCTTGTAAAAACAAGAAAGGCCACGGTGCGGATACACCTGCGGCCTTTATAAGGATAATATTCCTAATTTTTAGAAAAATGTCAAGCTTTTTGAGCCAGGTCAACCTTATTGACTGAGAGAGTCCTTAAAATATTTCAGGAAATCACTGTCAGGTGACAACATGAGAGTCGTATCAGATCCAGAAAGAGAGTTCCGGTAAGCTTCAAGTGACCGATAGAACGCATAAAAACTGGGGTCCTGATTAAACGCCTTGCCATAGATTTCGATCGCCTCACGATCCCCTTTCCCTCTCAGAATTTGAGCGTCCTTCTGGGCTTCGGCGAGCAAAACGGTTCGTTCTTTGTCAGCCTTTGAGCGAATCTCCAAAGACAACTGCTCCCCCTGAGAGCGCGCTTCTTGTGCTTCACGTTCTCGTTCAGACTTCATACGGTTAAAAGTAGCTTGCGTGACCTGCTCTGGCAAATCCGCCCGTACAACTCGCACATCCACCACCGCAATTCCAAAACGCTGGGTTTCTTCGTTAACGCTTTTCTGAATCCCTTTCATAAGCTCATGTCGCTTGGTAGAAAGGACATCGCTCATGGGAACCTTCCCCAAAGAACTCCGCAAGGCTGAGTTAATGATAGTGTGTAAGCGTTGTTGTGCGGCACTTTCATTACCCAAGGTCTGAAAAAACTTAAGCATATCAGTGATTTTGTAGCGGGCAAACGCATCCACCACCAACCTCTTTTGATCTGCCAGCAAAACTTCTTCGGCCGGTGGATCAACATTCAGAATCCGTTTCTCGAAGAAGATCGCCCGATCCAGAAAGGATAATTTGAAGTGGAGGCCCGGGGTCTCAATTTTCTGACGGGGACTCCCGAACTGCAAAATGAGAACCTGCTCATTCTCACGAACCGTGAAAACCGAAGAGGTAAAGACAAGAAAGACCACAAAAGCAAGGACCATCAAGCCCATTTTTTTATTTTCAGACATGAAGTTGCTCATGGTTTTGCCTCACCAACTGTTGCTTGAGGAATTTCGCTTAATTTAGGAGATTTCTGCACTTTATCCAGCGAGAGATACGGCAAGACATTGCCCGCGGCCCCCGAACCCATCACAATGGTATTGGCGTTTTTAAGCACATCTTCCATCGTCTCAAGATACATACGCCTCGCCGTAACGGAAGGTGCGTTTTTATAGGCCGCCAAAACAGAATTAAAGCGATCAGCATCCCCTTTGGCCCGATTAACCACTTCTTGACGATACCCATCTGCTTGCTGCCGCAGTTTTTCAGATTCCCCAACAGCTTTTGGCATGATGTCATTGCGATACGCTTCCGCAAGGTTTTTTAACTCTTCCTTACGCTGCCGCGCCCTTTGCACCTCGTTAAACGCATCCACCACTGCGCTAGGAGGATCAACTTTCTGCAGTTGAACATTGTTGATGGTCACACCGCTTTTATAGTCATCCAAAGTTTTTTGCATCAAAGCGCGTGTGTCTGTCTGGATTTGGTTGCGCCCCTCAGTCAAAGCCGATTGAATTTTGGTTTTCCCAATAACTTCGCGCATAGCACTAGCCGCAACCAAACGGATCGTGTCTTCCGGATCCCGAATGGAATAAAGAAAATCCTTGGCATTGTTGATCCGCCACAGGACGACGAAATCAATATCAATAATGTTTTCGTCTCCGGTCAGCATCAAACTTTCGTCAGGAAGATCAGCTTGT
>CAYZAR010000008.1:0-10195 GCA_964476455.1 uncultured Micavibrio sp. | reverse complement strand
GTCCGCGCCGGCCCGATTCACCATAACCAATTTGAATCCGCCGCTCGGCTGTCACATCAATCACATTGACGCTTTGGATCGGCCAAGGCAGACGCCACTTTAGCCCGGGAACTTCATCCGTGTGGGCATATTTACCAAAGGTCAAGACCACACCGTTCTGGTTGGGCTGGATAAAATAAAGACCGCTTGCGAGCCATAAGACCACCGCCAC
This sequence comes from uncultured Micavibrio sp., assembly GCA_964476455.1. GTDB lineage: Bacteria > Pseudomonadota > Alphaproteobacteria > Micavibrionales > Micavibrionaceae > UBA1573. The sequence continues at coordinate 9,984 of CAYZAR010000008.1, read as the reverse complement.
CAGAACTCCGATAGCCAGCATCTTGCCCGTCCCGCCCGAAAACCCTTGGAATCCATCTTGAGCACGGCGAATGAGATCCTCAAGGTCTGGCCCATCCCCCCGCGAGGAAGATCTACGACTTCCCCATGGCATCTGTGATTTTTGCTCGGGTTTTCCCCACGGATTTGGACGGCGGTTGTTATCTTCTCCGTCTGAACTACCTTGATCTTGCCAAGACATTGATCTGTCTCCTTACTAGTTTTGATCTATAGACAATATATTTTTTCACGTTAAAAACAACCGAAACTGAATGCCTTGACACAACACTTCGTGGAATACGTTTATTATGTTCTCTTTCTTGCGCAAAATCCCTCGTCCCTCTGATGTCCGCAACGCCCTTGCAGGGGTAGTAGACCCTCACAGGGTTAAATCCATTCAGGTAACCCCCGAGGGGAAAGTCATCGTCACTCTAGAAGTTAGCCCCGATGAAGTCAGCCATTTTGAGCCCATGCGGGCCAGAGCCGAAGAAGTTGTGGACCGGATGCGCGGGGTTAAAAAATCCCTCGTTATCATGACCTCGGAACGGAAAGGGCCCGGAGAACACGCCGGCCCGATCAAAACATCCTCCGCCAAGAACGCACCACTTGACTTGTCTAGAATCGGGAAAATCATTGCGGTTGCTTCGGGAAAAGGAGGCGTTGGAAAATCCACCGTTGCCGTTAATCTTGCCCTTGCCCTCGCAGCTACTGGTCAAAAAATTGGTCTACTGGATGCCGATATTTACGGCCCCTCTGTTCCCCGCCTCATGGGAATTCAAAACCAGAAACCGGAAACAGATGAAAGTGGACGTATTGTTCCCCTCACCGCCCACGGAATCAAGCTTATGTCTATGGGGTTCATGGTAGACGAAAGTGCTCCCATGATTTGGCGTGGACCGATTGTGCAATCCGCTTTGCTACAAATGCTGCGCGATGTGAACTGGGATGGACTAGACATTCTCGTGATTGATCTGCCCCCGGGAACCGGAGATATTCACCTGACTCTCGCTCAGAAAGTTCCGCTCTCCGGCGCAGTGATTGTTTCTACACCCCAAGACATCGCCTTGATTGATGCACGAAAAGGACTTGAAATGTTCCGCAAAGTTTCAGTCCCCGTCCTTGGGATTGTTGAAAATATGTCCTATTATTGCTGCAGCAATTGTGGTCATCGTGACAATATTTTTGGTCACGGAGGAGCTAGACAAGAATCAGAAAACCTGAGCATTCCCTTTTTGGGAGAGATCCCGCTTCATGCCAAAATCCGTGAATTTTCTGATTCCGGAACGCCCATCGTCATCGCTGACCCCACCAGTGAGCAGAGCAAAATATTTAGCGGTATAGCGCAGCAAATTTTAACGGCACTTGGTTAATACTCTCTACTTTCTCTCTAAGGTTACAAAGGAAAAAGCAGGAGGACCCTCATGAGGTTCCCGCGCTGTTTCAATCCAATCTTCATCCCTAAACTCTGGAAACACAGCATCCCCGCGCACATCCAGATCAATTAGGGTCAAGTACATTTTGTGCACCAAAGGCAAAGCTTGCGCATAAACACTAGCTCCCCCGATAATAACAATCTCTTGTGTGGGAAATTCTTGGCTTACTTCAGAAATGGCTGTTTCTAAATCGGGAAAAACATCCACCCCCGGGTAAGAAAACCCACGTTCAGAAATCACAATATTGGGACGCCCGGGCAAGGGCTTTTTAAGGCGAGCTTCAATAGATTGAAACGTCTTGCGGCCCATAATCACAGGCTTGCCCATCGTCACATCTTTGAAGCGTTTAAGATCCTCTGGCAAATGCCACGGCAAGTCGTTGTCAAACCCAATCACTCGATTCTTGGCCATAGCCACAATCAGAGAGAGACGATCTGTTTCTGCCATCAGAATCTAGACCGCAACAGGGGCTTTGATAGCCGGATGGCTTTGGTAACCAACCAGTTCAAAATCCTCGAATTTGAAGTCGAATAAATCGGTCACATGAGGATTGAGATGCATTTCAGGAAGCGGGAATTCCTCGCGGGAAAGAAGCTCCTTCACCTGATCCAAATGGTTCAAGTAAATATGAAGGTCTCCAAATGTGTGAATGAACTCCCCGGGCTCAAGCCCGCAAACCTGCGCCACCATCATGGTCAAAAGCGCGTAAGAGGCAATATTAAAAGGAACCCCTAAAAATGAATCTGCGCTTCGTTGGTACAACTGACAAGATAGCTTCCCATTGGCCACATAAAACTGAAACAGGCAGTGGCAAGGAGGAAGAGCCATTTTGGTAATGTAGGGAACGTTCCACGCGCTGACCATCAAGCGGCGAGAATCTGGATTGCGTTTAATATCGGCAATCAAATTGCCAATCTGGTCGATATGCCCGCCCTCTGGGGTCGGCCAACTCCGCCACTGAGAGCCATAAACCGGCCCCAACTCACCTTTTTCATCTGCCCATTCGTTCCAGATGGTCACGCCATGATCGTTCAAATACTTGATATTGGTATCCCCTTTGAGAAACCAGAGAAGTTCATGAATGATAGATTTTGTATGGAGTTTTTACGTCGTCAACAAAGGAAACCCTTGAGCCAGATCAAAACGCATATGATACCCAAACACGGACACGGTTCAGGTTCCGGTACGGTCATCTTTCTTGACACCGTTTTCAAGAACATGGCGCAAAAGATCATGATACTGCTTCATGGATTATCCTTTCTTCTTACTCAACTCCCTTGACGGTACAAGATTTTCTGAGGCCAGCAGGACAAAAATATGGAGTTATCCCCAGATTGGATGTTAACAATTGTAAAAAAAGCCGGAGTATTCCGGCTTTTTCTAGATTTTCAAAGAAATCGAGACCTATTCGCTCTCGGCTTCATCAGACTTTTTCTTAGTCGCTTTTTTCTTTGGAGAGTCTTCAGCAACAACCGAAGATTTGCTGTCCTTCAAGGCGATACCAAGAATATCTCCCAAAGAAGCACCAGATTCGGTAGAACCGAATGCGGCCATAGCTTCTTTGTCCTCATCAATTTCGCGCTGCTTGATCGAGAGGGTCAGGTAGTTTTTCTTCGCATCAACCGTCAAGATCTTCGCATAGACTTTTTCACCAACCGCAAAGCGGTCAGGGCGTTGTTCCGAGTGTTCACGAGACAAGTCAGCCCGTTTGATCGTCCCCTTAACCGTATCATTGACTTGGACTTCGATTCCTTTGTCATTGACCTCGGTTACGGTACACGTCACGACTTGGCCTTTGCCTACACCCGAGAGTGCTCCGCCAGAAGACGGCGAGGCAGAAGACGCTGCAGGAGCTTCTGAAAGCTGCTTGATACCCAAAGCAACCCGTTCTTTGGCGGGATCAATGTCCAAAATGCGGACTTTGATAACATCGCCTTTTTTGTAAGCCTTGAGAGCTTCTTCAGAAGCATCGTCCCATGAAACATCAGACAAGTGAACCATCCCATCAATATCACCAGTCATGCCTACAAAGAGACCAAACTCGGTAATGTTGCGGATTTCACCTTCAAAATCTTGTCCAACTTTATGGGTTTCAGCAAACTGTGCCCAAGGATTTTCTTGGGTTTGTTTGATACCAAGAGAGATACGACGTTTGTCCATGTCGATATCCAGCACTTGAACATCCACTTCCTGAGAGGCGGAAACGATCTTGCCCGGATGGACATTTTTCTTAGTCCAAGACATTTCAGAAACGTGAACGAGACCTTCAATGCCTGGTTCCAATTCAACAAACGCACCATAATCGGTGATGTTCGTGATCCGGCCTTTGCAGCGCATCCCGCTGGTATATTTTTGGCTGACTTCCGTCCAAGGATCGGATTCCAGTTGTTTCATACCCAGAGAAATACGTTGGTTTTCCTCGTTGTAACGAATGATCTGAACTTGGATAGACTGACCAACCGTAAGAGCTTCGGAAGGATGATTTACCCGTTTCCATGAAATATCGGTTACATGCAAAAGACCATCAACGCCGCCAAGATCAATAAAGGCCCCGTAATCAGTAATGTTTTTAACAACACCCGTTACGACAGACCCTTCGCGAAGTTGGCCCATCAATTCGCTGCGAGCTTCTTCGCGGCTTTCCTCAAGAACAGCCCGACGCGACACGACAATGTTGCCGCGCTGACGGTCCATTTTCAGAATCATGAAAGGCTGTGGTGTTCCCATCAATGGCGAAACATCGCGTACCGGACGAATATCCACTTGCGACCCGGGAAGGAACGCAACCGCTCCACCCAAATCAACCGTGAACCCACCCTTAACGCGAGAGAAGATAACGCCAGTGACGCGTTCTTTCGCAACATGGGATCTTTCAAGAACAACCCAAACTTCTTCACGGCGTGCTTTTTCACGGGACAAGACGGTATAACCTTCGCGGTCTTCCATCCGTTCAACGTAAACTTCCACCGTATCGCCAGCACGGATTTCCGTGTCTTGGCCCGGGGTGCCAAATTCCCGTTTGGGAATGCGGCCTTCAGATTTCAGGCCGACATCAACAACGATGGTATCATCCAGAACCGCGACAACGCGCCCCTGTACGACTTGACCTGTGAAAGTGCTTTTTTGTTTAAGAGAATCCGAGAGAAGAGCGGCAAAATCATTTGACTCCTCGCGGTCTTGAATATTGGCTGCTGCGTGTGCCATGACGGTTTCCTTTTTTCGGAAGCAAGATACGCCCGAAAACCAGCGGATAAGGACAGCTTCCCCGCCAAGAGCGAAGAGCCATGCTTTCTTAGTAAGCGGACGCGCCATCTCTAGGGGAAAACCCACCAAAAAGCAACAGGATTTATTACCAAGCCCTTGATCGATTGGTTATAAATATATTGACATAATTATAATGGATCATTTACAATTCGGCGACAAAACCAATCAGGAAGAATATGTCGCACCATACCGTAGATTGCTCTAAAGCCCCCTACGACCTCCGTCCAGCAACGGAGGAGATTGCCCGACAAATTTTTGACCTCAAAAACCCAAAAGATGGAAAAAATAAACCTGTTATCGTGATAATGGGGGAAGTACACACCAACCCTCTTCACCGATTGCTTCAGCAGGGCGTCTTGGCTCGTTGTTCTGAAGCTGGCCTATCCGTTGCCTATCACATGGAACGTGAACACAATCTTTTGGGCCACATTGCCCGAACCCGTAGAGGGATTCAAGCTTCACCTCAACTAGACGGGACTCTTGCTTATCACGATAAGGACGGGCAAGTATTGGCAAAAATAGCTCTAAAATACGCCCCTGTTCGTTATGCAACGGCAGCAGCAGAAAACATCTTAGGTTTCTGCATTGATAATGGAATTGCCACAGCCTTTACTGATGTAGCGAAAAGGTATTCTAACGAAAGAGCCCAAGTTTTTGATTGGCGTGATCCAGAAACCAAACTCATTATACCGCATGGTGAAACAATCAACGTAGAAAGCCCTCAGGGCATGGCTCTACGAAATCGTTTTATGGCACAAAAAACCGCAGACCTCGTTGTTCAAAGGCAGCCGGACGTGGTTGTTCACCACTGTGGGAGAGAACATGTTCTGGGGGATTCCCCGTCTGGTTTTTCTTTTGCAGAAAGTCTTTTTGCAAAATTTTTAGCTCAAGGCTTTCTTACAATTGCGGTTTTTCCTAGTACGAAGACAGATCAAGAAAAAATTCCTCCCGAGGGCTTGGAGGAAACAACCCCAATCATAGTTTCAGGTCTTGCAGATTGTAGCTTTGGAAAGAACGACCCAAATGAACTTGCCTGTATTCAACAGTGTGCACAAGCCTCTGGAACATTGATACATACCTACGCTAATTCCGCACAGATAAGAACATGGATGCATTCCTCTTCCCGCAGCCTTTTCCCACTCATAACGCAAGCCCAAAAAGCAGCCAAGACAACGAACCTTACTCCGGGCTCATAACCTTGTCTTTCTTCTTGATCTTGCCCGTTTGCGCAGTTCATGCTTAGAATGAGCCCTTCAGTCACAAGCAGAAATTTATAAGGAACAAGCCCATGCGTATCGGAATAGATCTGGGGGGAACCAAAACCGAAATTATCGCCTTGCATGAAGATAATGGGAAAGAACTTTATAGAAAACGGGTTCCCTCGCCACAAACCTATGTGGAAACGATCAAGAACATCGCCCGACTGGTAGAAGAAGCAGAAAACGAAATGTCCCAAAAGGGAAGTGTTGGGGTCGGAATTCCGGGTACGGTTTCAACAGTGACGGGTGCAGTCAAAAATGCCAATTCAGTTTGGCTCAACGGTAACAAGCTCGATACTGATCTCGAAACAGCCTTAGGAGGTCGCTCGGTCCGCGTTGAAAACGATGCGAATTGTTTGGCCGTTTCCGAGGCCACCGACGGGGCAGGAGCCGGAAAAAAAGTGGTCTTTGCCGTGATTGTCGGAACCGGATGTGGCGCAGGGATTGCCATTGAGGGAAAACCTCTTGGAGGAATTAACGGAATTGGCGGAGAATGGGGGCATAATCCTTTGCCTCTGCCGAAAATCCATAGCCTTCATCCAGACCAATTGCTGCAAACTTTTACTGAAAAAAATATTGGAGAAAGCCCCATTTCTGCAACCTACGCCCATAAAGGATCTCCCGTTTACTTTACCGATGATCCCCATCTGAACGAATACCCTGGCCCACAGTGCTATTGCGGAAAGCGTGGGTGTATTGAACGCTGGATTTCGGGCCCGGGCTTTAAGGAAGATTATAACCGCGTCACCGGAGAATCCCTTTCCACCCATGACATTGTCGCCCACGCCCAGCGCGGAGAAGCCGCTGCCCTTGCCGCGCTTGACCGTTACTATGACCGCTTTGCCCGCGCCATTTCCGGTGTCATCAATATTCTTGATCCAGACATCGTGGTCGTGGGAGGCGGCATGAGCAACGTTGCCGCCCTCTATCACGAGGTTCCCAAGCTATGGGACCGCTACATTTTTTCAGATACAGTTGAAACAAGCCTCGTTCAGGCTCGCTTTGGCGATTCCTCAGGGGTGCGGGGTGCTGCCTGGCTCTGGAACAAAGAATGAGCGGGCCTTTGTTTGTGCCTTTTCATCCCCACACAGAGCTTTCACAACGGTCATGAGCTGCTTAGGTTTTTGCCCGTCCACATGATAGTCCACATGACGACTCGGACGGTCCCCATAATCGTGAATCTGGACCGAGACAAATCCTGATTTTATGAGGGATTCCACTCCGGTTGGCGAATCTTCGAAACCCGCGATTGCGTGAGAAGGAAGATCCAAAATTTCTGCCGCTAAAAAATAAGGATCGGGAGAGGGTTTTGGGTTTCTTCCGGCATTTGTTACCGTATCACTTCCCACAACTTGGTTAAAATACCGCGCCAAGCCGGTGCGTTCCAACCGCGCCACGGCAAGATCGTGTGGCGTGTTCGTCACCACAATCATTGGCAGTTCCTGCTTTTGGATATACCGGAGAGCTCTAGCCATTCCGTCTCTGGCTTCGACAAGGTGTAAACGCGCTTCGTAGCCCCTGTGGCACTCATCAACAAATTCCTCGACAGGTTTTTGAAATCTTTTGCCGTATTTGGCGCGGAGCCATTCATGGATTAGATATTCTCTTCGTCCTGCATTGACGTCCCACGCAATAAAGAATTTTTCTCCAGCCGCAGCTTGAACGGCCGCTCGGTTATAAGGCTCGCAGTCAACCAGTGTCCCATCCATGTCAAAAGCAAATCCCTGAACAGGCTCATGAGGTATATAAATTATAGATGATTCAGCTTTTCTCTGTGCCAAAACGAAAGTCCTTCTTACGTTAATTTTGTGCGATGCAGCGTTATTCATAACGCTAAACTTCGCAAAATTACGCGAAAAACTTTATATTTTGCAAACTTTTTCTGCTGTTAAGGTAAAAAAGGTTTTTGATTTCACGTTTATGGTAACGGTTTATCTTCATCTTCCATCAAAATCCTCTGGGCCGCACCATCGAGGTCGTCATATTGCCTTGCCCGAATGGACCAGATGAAGAAAACTAGCCCCAGAAGGCTCAATAACAGAGCAATGGGCAGCAAAAACTCCATAACGTCCATGATCTGCCCTTTCCTTACTTCATCCTATTCAAGCGAAAAGAGTTTCCGATGACAATCATTGATGAGCTCGACATAGCAATGGCAGCGAGCGAAGGTGTCACCAAACCAGCCACGGCCAGCGGAACAGCAATGACGTTGTATAAGACCGCAAGAATAAGATTCTCACCCACCAGTTTTTGAGAAAAAACAGCCGTTTTGTAAGCTTCGGCCACCGGAGATAAGTGCTCTCCCATAAAGACAATATCCGCAGCATTTTGAGCCATATCAATCGCAGAAGACGGAGACATTGACACATTCGCCCCAATCAAAGTTGGCGCATCATTGAGACCATCCCCAACCATCAAGATCTTGTGGCCACGCGCTTTCAGAGCTTCCATACGGTTATATTTGTCAATCGGTGTTAAATCTCCTTCAAACTGCTCTATTCCCAATTGCCGCGCTACATCTTCAACCACCGCAAGGCGGTCCCCCGAGAGAAGAACAGGCGTCACTCCCAGCTCTTTCAGTTGAGCCACTGTCTGGGCTGCATCTGGGCGCAAATCGTCTTTGAAGCGGAAACATTTTGGTGCGCGTTCTGGGACCGATAACCATATCTCTTGCTGGTCAGGAAAAGAGGACGCCTTCTCATCCCCGCACCATGCCCGCCGCCCCAAACGAATTGTCCCTTTTTCATTGGTTGTTTCCAAACCCTGCCCCGCGTATTCCGTAACCAACCCTAGAGGAACCAACTCTCCCTTTGCTTCCTTCGCCAGAGCTTGCGAGAGGGGATGGTGGCTCTGGGCAGCCATTGAGGCTGCAAGTATGAAAAGATCGTCCTCTATTTCGTCCCGATTTTGCAAACGCGGGCGGCCATAAGTAAGGGTCCCCGTCTTGTCAAAAATAACCGTATCAACAGTGGAGAGCCTTTCAAAAGCGTCCCCAGACTTAACCAGAATATTTTTCTTCATCATCCGGCCACTGGCCAGAACCTGCACAACCGGAACCGCTAGTCCAAGAGCGCAAGGACAGGTGATAATCAAAACAGTTACGGCAATCAAAATAGAGTCGGACCAGTCCGCCCCCATCCCTACGCGCCAGAGTAAGAGTGTTGCCAGAGCAAGAGCGTGAACAAGCGGGGTGTAAAGCCTTGCCGCACGATCGGCAATCCGCACGTATTTGGCCTGCCCCTGTTCCGCTTTTTCCATGAGACGCACAATATCAGAGAGCAAACTGTCTTTGCTGGCTGCCGTGACCAAAAGGCGCAGCGGAGCTGAAAGGTTCAGCGTGCCTGCATAAACAGCATCCCCGACACTCACCAAACGCGGTGCGGTTTCACCCGTTACCAAAGAAGTGTCAATTTCTGACTCTCCTTCCTCAACCTTTGCATCTGCTGGAATTCTTTGGCCCATCGCCACCAGAGCAACCATCCCCTCGCGCACATCCCGTATGGGAATAGAGCGCGTTTGTCCATTTTCAAGAATAACCGCTGTCCCCGACATCATAGCCAGCAAACCAGAAGCCGTTGATCGAGCCTTGCGGCGAGCCTGAAAGTCGAGATATTTGCCAATCAGGAGGAAAAAGAGCAGCATCACCGCCGAGTCAAAATAGGCGTGTTCTCCATGATGAAAAATTTGCCACAAACTGACAAAACAAGCTCCCAGAACGCCGAGAGAAATAGGCACATCCATATTGGTTTTGCCTTTTTTGAGCACATTCCAAGCCGAGCGAAAATAGGGTTGCCCTGCATAAGCAACCGATGGAATGGCAATAACAGCCGAAACCCAGTGCAGCAAATCACGCGTGGCTATTCCCATGACTTCGCTGGTTGTGCTCCATAAGGAAAAGGACAGCATCATCAAATTGCCCGAGGCAAAGCCAGAAATTCCAAGGCACATTTGTAAAGACCGCTCTTCCTCATCGCTTTCAGCCTGAATGGCTTTGGGGTCAAAAGAATGAAT
>CAYZAR010000007.1:14442-20890 GCA_964476455.1 uncultured Micavibrio sp. | reverse complement strand
ACGCAGGCACACCAGACCCCCGCCTAAAGCGGGGGTAACGCGAGAAAGCGGATGCGAGAGAGAAATGACAGAAAATCCCTACTCGTCGCGGTGAGTCCGTTCCATACGCTCGTGACGCTCTTGCGCTTCAAGCGAAAGGGTCGCAATCGGGCGAGCATCAAGACGGCCAACGGTAATCGGCTCCCCTGTCTCCTCACAATACCCGTAAGACCCATCGTCAATGCGCAGTAAGGCTTCGTTAATCTTGGAAATCAATTTGCGCTCACGGTCCCGCGTGCGAAGTTCCAAGGCATGATCGGTTTCAGCCGAAGCCCGATCAGCCAAATCCGGTTTTTGTAGTTCGGTGTTCTGCAAGGTGTTGTGAATGGTTTCTTCAGATTCGCGAAGCAGCTCATTCCGCCACGAAATAAGCTTGAGTCTGAAATACTCGGTCATGACCGGATTCATAAACTCTTCCTTATCCGAAGGTTTATAATTGGGCGGGACGATAACACTGCCGACTGTGGACATATCAGCTTCCTTGTTTGCGAATCGGGTTAGGTGATAAAAACGTCAGGAAGACTAGCAAGTTTGGCCTATAATTCAAGCCATTATAGAAAGCTATCCACCACTATCATTAAATTACAAGAACTTAGAGGCTTCAATCGCCATACGCATCTTGGCAATCTCAATTTGAGCGCGAAGATCAATCTCATCAAGAATAGAGGTAAGCTGCGGATCAGTCACCCGTTCGCGGTGCGAGGCCACAACATCGGCAATATCCAGCAAATTGCCAACCGAGAGAGACCCCGTCAACATAGCAAGACGCACTTTATCAAGTTGATGAATAATATCATCGGCGCGTTTCCTCATCCGCCCGCGTGCAGCCCGCTGGGCGGGATCATCGGCCCCTTGCGCCGCGAGCAACACATCCACGCTGGAAATAACCCCTGTTGCCGCCGAATGCGCAGGGGCTTCGGTTTCCGAAGATTCCAACAAACTGCCAAAAGTGCCGACTCCGCTACTCGACTTGGCTTTGTCTGCCTTACGCGAAGAGGAGGTTTTCTGGCTTTGATCGGGACCCTGAATTTTCATGGCGAGGTTTTCTCAAAAAATGTCGTTTTCATCCCTTTATTGTAACAAAAAAATGCGCCTTGGTCGCTCGGCAAGTTTTTCCTAGCTCCGCTCTTGCCCAGTTTTTTCCCTTCCACAAAGCCATTTCCCAACCATCCCATTGATAAAAAACAATAAAAATTTCTGTTAACTTGGCACGCTCTTCGCAAGGATTTCTCCGGATCAAAGTATCCTGAAAAGAAAATGGGTAGAAAAAAGATGAAAAAACACACGCAACGACTTTTTTGGAACAGCTTAAAGCTTGCGCTTTCGGCTTTGTGCCTTATCAGCCTTTCGCTTCCCGCCAATGCCGCAACGACGCGGATCAAAGATATTGTGGACATAGAGGGCGTACGCGACAACGTTTTGATTGGGTATGGCCTTGTCGTTGGCCTCAACGGAACAGGAGACAAACTCAACAACGCCCCTTTCACTCAACAATCTCTCATCGCCATGCTGAACCGGCTCGGCGTTAATATCCAAGGACAAAACCTTAACACAGGAAACATTGCCGCCGTTATGGTCACGTCAACCTTACCTGCCTTTTCTGCGCCCGGGGGCCGTGTGGATGTAACAGTTTCTACGCTCGGCGATGCCAAGAATCTTCAAGGAGGGACCCTTCTCGTCACGCCCTTGATGGGCGCAGATGGTGAGGTCTATGCCGTAGCCCAAGGACCTGTGGCAATTTCAGGGTTTTCAGCCTCAGGCCAAGGTCAGAGCGTCACGCAAAACACTCCCACGCGAGGTCGCATTGCCGAAGGCGCGATTGTCGAACGGAAAATCGATTTTGATCTGAACGCCCTGCCCGAAGTTCATCTGGCTTTGCGTAACCCAGACTTCACCACAGCCCGCCGGATTGCTCGTGCGATTAACGGCTTTACTTCAGCCAACATGGCCAGTGCCGAAAACGATGGAACAGTCTTGCTGCGCAAACCGCCTGCCTATCCGGGGACAGTGGTCGATCTCATTACCGACATTGAGCAACTACCCATCCAGCCCGACCAAGTCGCCCGCGTGGTTGTTGATGAAAATTCAGGAACCATTGTCATGGGCTCTGATGTACGGATCAGTACCGTGGCCATCGCCCAAGGAAATTTGACCATCAAGATCAACGAAACCCCCCAAGTCTCACAACCAAACCCCTTTGCTGAAAAAGGTGAAACGACTGTGGTTCCCCGTTCGGATATTACCATCAATCAGGGGAAAGACACCAAAATGGCCATTCTGGAGAGCGGGGTCACCCTTCAAGACTTGGTAACCGGATTGAATAAACTGGGAGTGGGGCCGCGTGACATTATCACCATCTTGCAAGCCATCAAAACTGCCGGAGCCCTTCAAGCTGATATAGAGACCATGTAACATGATAAACCTAGGAACCAACACATCTGCAGCTTCCTTACAAACGGCTTCTTCTCACGCTGGCGTGGACCGCATTTTGCGCTCTGCCGATGCCGCAGGGCAAGCGGCCTTGAGTGGAAAACAGGAAAAAGCAGCAGAAGCCGCCAAAGATTTTGAGGCGGTCTTCATCGCCGAAATGCTCAAACCTATGTTTGAAACGATCGAAGTTGATGACACTTTTGGTGGAGGCCACGGCGAAGAGGTCTTCCGTGGTTTGATGATTCAAGAATACGGCAAAATGCTTTCTCAAAAAGGAGGCATTGGTCTTGCCACGCACATTCAGGCCCAACTCTTAAAACTTCAAGAAAAAGGAACTGCCGCATGACCCAAACCCTTGCTTCTTCGTCCTTCTCTCTCGGCGGGTCCCCCGAGGGAACTTTGAATACGATGATTGTTCTGACCCAAAAGTTGAAACATATTTATCAGGACGAACTGAACGCTTTGGACAGCAACAACTTGAAAGCCTTTCTTGATTTGCAACCATCGAAAGCTCAGGTTTCGCGAGATTACGAACTTAGTGTGAAAGAGATTCAAGTCCGCTCGGCCTCCATCAAAAAAACCGATCCCGCCCTGCGGGCCAAGGTTATGGCTGAACAGAACGAACTAGCCGCACTGGCCGAACGCTCGCAAGCAATTTGCTCGCGCATGGCCGAGAGTATCAAACGGGTCCGCGCCCGCTTAATTGAGGCCGCCCGCAATGCCGTAGCCGATGAACAAAGAAGTAACTACAGCAGCGATGGAAAGAAAGATTGCGGAGCCGCCGCAAAACCAGTCGCTACCGCTATCAACGAATCTGTATAGACCTGTTACGCAAGGAGAATAAAATGTCCACATCTGCCGCTGCCCTTCCTGTTATTGAGACCCCTTTGGCGGCAGCGCTTGCTCTGTCTGGAGTAGGATCTTCTCTGGTAACGAGATCTTCTTCTGTTCAAAACTTGGGAGAACTTACAGCAGAATCGCTGTTCGCGTCGATGATGGCGGGGTTGTTGGGAACTCCATCCCTTGCCACTCCAGCTCCAGCCCTTGGCGATACGCCGCTGCAATTTGGCGGTAAAGGATTCAACTTTGATCCATCCTTACTTGTCGTCCCTAACGCCGATCTAAGCGAAGGGGCTTTCGACATTACTTCTTTCTTTTCTGATTTTTCTCCTAAGGATCAATTTGCCGATGGGAAGTTTTCCGCAGATCTTCTTAAATCGCTTACCGCTGGCGTTCCCCAGATTCCGTCAGATCAGAGCAGTATTCCCATGACGGCAGGGTTCTATCAAAATGCCGATGGGACGACAACACAAACGACATCTCTGGCCGATCCTTTGTTGGTCGCAACAGGCCTCTCCCCCGTACAAATGGAAGAATTGATATCCAAGCTCTCTACCCTTTCGGCTAAAGCAACAAACGAAAATGGAGAAAATATTCCCGATCAGTTTGCTATTATTTCTTTCACGAACTCTGGGATAGAATCGGCAAAACCTCTTTCAACAGGAGAGGAAATCGTTAAAAGCCTGACTCCAGAATTTGATCCTGTAGAGTTTCGTATTGCCCAGAAATTGTCACAAACGGGAGCTCCCCTCAAGCCTTTTGAGATAGCCAGTACTTCTGACCAACAGGGGGAAAATCTACCTTCCGGCGAGAAAGGCTCTGTCGGTGCATCTCCACGCGCCGCCCACGCGCTTCAAGGATCGTTGGGGCAAGTGGGGATTGAAAAATCCGGTCAGCTCGGATCTCGGGAGGATTCCCTTCCTTTTCTTATTGACCCGCAAAACGGGCTTTTTGCCTTGTCCAATGCAGCAAACGGTCTTCCTTCCCCCGTTGGTGGTGGACAGACTACATTGACCAATCCGCTTTTACACAACTTCTCTGCGGTTCAGTCCCATCCAGCCATGCAGGCCGTAGCAACCCTTATCCAAAAAACCGCCAAACAGGGGGAAAGCCAAAGCCTCGCTATCCAACTAGATCCGCCAGAGCTTGGCCGATTGAATGTGAGAATGCAATACGATGCCGGAGAACCATTAAAAGTTCATATTGTTCTTGAAAAAGCCGATACCATGGCGATGTTCTTGCGGGATTCTCACGCCTTGCAAAGTGCCTTGGATCAAGCCGGACTGAAGACAGATAGTGCTTCGCTCAGTTTTGAACTCTCGCAAGATGGCAGTGCATTCCAACAAGCCTTGGGTGGGGGACAGAACCAATCTGGCTCGTCTTCTTCAGGAGAGAGATGGACCGCTTCAAGCAACCAAAATATTGATCTCACTCAACTGCCTTTGATAGAAACAGCTATGGGCCTTAGCACCGATCCAGAAACTGGCCTAACCCGCTATAACTTGCTGGTATAAATAGCCTAAGAAGAGGTATCCGCCGTATCCACTTGCTCTTCTCTAGGAGGCCTGCTGTTTTGTTCGCGGACAAACCGCTCGGCCTCTAGAACCATCTGCGGAAATTCTGGTTTCTCGGGACGATAGCGAACATCAAGTAAGTTTTCAAAATTTTTGACCTCGGCACTCAGTCGCACCATACGCTGACGGCCAGATTCCGCCTCTTTGGCTGACAGCGAAAACCGTTCAATCAAACCTTGGCGCAGCTTCTCATTGGTCATGCCAATCTGAAACGCTAGTTGAATTCCTTCAAGCAGAGCTGCGGCCACAGTCAAGCACTGGGAAACAGTTACTTTATGCTCTCCACGATCTTCGACGATAAAGTTAAATGTTGTCCGCTTGTTTGGGTTGCGCAAAATAAGCCCCCCGCGCCCAGAGCCAACCTTGACCGTAATCACTAGCCCGATATTGGCATCGTGACTGATTGTCAGGTTGTGACCAGCTTTGCGAAAAGCATCTTCAGCCAACGTCACTGCATTATCATAGTTCCCAGGATTCTTGCTGTCGCATTTTTCAATGACATCTAAAAAAGGATGACGCGCCCCCGATTCAAAAATAACTTTTCCCTTATGGTACACGGCAACCCAGCGAGCCGGATTAAACCTCACATCGTGGTCATCAGAAAGAGAAAGCCACGCATCTTCAAAATCAAAAGCTTCTTCCCGTGCCATAATCGGCCCAACCCTTTGAAAGGTTTGAACCAGTTTGGTTGCCATGCGAATACAAGAATGCATAGACTGCGCCCGTACAACGAAAGTTTCCACCACATCGCCCCGACGATTTATCAGGGGAACAGCCATACGATTGCTCGTCGCTATCATGGGCGGCGCAGAAATAATATCACCTTTGAGATCGCGCAGAATAAATTTCTCACGCAAAAGAGTGGTGCTGAATTCCAAGTTTCAGATCCTTCCAGTATAATCTTTTGCGAATCTAACACATCCTGACGGCTGAGCAAAGAAAGACCTTAAAAATAGGAAAAGGCCCGCTAAGCAGCAGGCCAATCCATTTTAGAACACCCAGTATTTTCGTTCGGCTTCCGTTTGTCCGAAATTTATCACAGGCGGGCGGGAACCTCTTTGAGTTGACGGATAGGCTTGGAGGAACCGCCCCATCATGCTGGGCCAACTCGCCTTCGCCGTGATTTTTCTATCCTAGCAAGGGAAGTTGAAAACGAACTTAACTTTACCTAAAAGTTTACGCATTCTGGGTATGAATCACTTCGAATTTATTTCAAATTTTATGGAGTTTTGACCGTCCGAAGCCCCTTAGAAACAGCCCCCATTCGTTCAAAGTAAAGAGCTCTGATCTTGGGCAAAGATTTTTCCCATTGTTCGAATGGTACTGCCTCGCCAACGTCATACCCGGGCAAATAGAGATATGGAGCAGACTCGTCCCACGCTTTGACGTCCGCCAAAATCTTATCCAAGCGATCAGGATTGGCTATCGTCCATTTTATAATTGGCGACCCAATTTGGCGACCCAATTCCGAGAGAAATGCGTGAGGGTTTTTAACTTGGGGAGAAGAATTTGCAGATGGACTCTTCTGGTCACTCGTCTTCTTCTCCTCTTTAAGAATAGCCTCC
>CAYZAR010000007.1:0-14432 GCA_964476455.1 uncultured Micavibrio sp. | reverse complement strand
TTGTAGCACGAGGCGGCCAACGAGAAACATCAAACATCATCCTTAGTTGTGCTGCGAAGAAATAGAGGGCAGCCTCTTCCATCTTTTTCTGATCGGCCAACGACTTCGCCGCCAAGAAAAGACCCTGCGGAGGAACTTCCCCGCGGTTCTCCTCAATCAGCACAACAATTTTTTTAACGTCTTCGGGAGTTTGCGCCACCGCCACATCCGAAAGATGAGACCATTCTTTCAGCTCTTCCAGTTTTACCAAAGTTTTTTCAAGCGGAAGAGGAGCCCGTTTCTCAACCTTTGGCAATGCCTCCGGTTCTGTTGCCTGTTCTGCAGATTTTTTTTCCTCAGCAATGACGGGGACGGCCTCTTTCTCAGCCGCTTTTTCGGCAGGCTGCGTAATCTCCATGTGGCGCATTCCTTGAATAGGTTGAGGGGAAGGAAAACTTCCCCCCATTTCTTGAGCCACGCTGTCCCATGGAAAGAACAAAACCAAAGACGCCGAAAGCAGAAAGAAAGCGTGCATTGAGCAAACCCTTCCTTAAATAATTAAGAAGCTAGGCAGCCTTCGCCGCAGGTTCTTCAGCACGCTCGCCTTTCACATAGGTTTCATAAACGTAAACAGGAATATCCAAGGACCCTAAATGTTGTTCAATCAAAGGCTCGACATCGGACCAATCCAGCTTGCCCACCCCTGTTGCCAAACGCGGCAAAGCCAAAGATGAAATTTTTTCTGAATCAACAAGGTGACGCAACGCTTTGAGCGCATGGTTCATGTAGGAGAGCTTAGCTGGCCCCGGGTGAACCCCATGGGAATGAGGTCCTTCAACAGGTTCTTGCACCATCAGACTAATAACAATTTTTCCTTCAGGTCCACCCCACATCCAAACTTCACCTGGCTTCGCGTGGTTCTGGTGGCAATAATGACGAAAATCCCGCACCATTGCCGGCCATTGCTCCCGCAAAGCCAATGCCAACCCATTTTCGAAATGGTCAGCCGGAGCCACCGCATGGGCAATTGCTTGGGCCGAGGTGAGAAGAATATCACCAGAAACTTTTGTAATCATTTCATACTCCTAAAAACTTACACCTAACGTCCGCTCATCCTACTGCGAGATCACAAAAATAGGGAGGATAAAATGTAGTTCTCCAGTCTATAATTCCCATTTTCTTTTCCAAACAATTGTGATATACACGGTTAAGTAGTGAGAAGCACCCCACTGGCCTTAATCATCTTTTCACCCTTCAGTCTTGGTCTGCGTAGCCGTATCCATCAAAATCACAACCCATTAAGGTGTTCCCATGGCACAGAATACAACCCTCACAGGCCGCGAGCGGTTCTTTGACAAAAACGAAATTATCGTGAGTAAAACCGACATTAAGGGACACATTCAGTATGCCAACCCTGTTTTTATGAAAATTGGAGGGTTTGAAGAGGCCGAATTAATTGGAACCCCGCACAGCATTCTCCGCCACCCGCATATGCCCCGCTGCGTTTTCAAACTCTTGTGGGACAGAATCCAAGCTGGTCAGGAAATTTTTGCTTATGTTGTCAACCGTGCCAAAAACGGTGACCATTATTGGGTTCTCGCTCATGTAACCCCTAGTTTTGATGCAAATGGGAAGGTCACTGGATACCACTCTAATCGGCGTGTTCCAGAACGCAAAATAATTGAAGGAACCATTATCCCACTCTACCAGAAGCTCCTCGCCGTAGAACAAAGTCACTCGAACAGCAAAGATGGTATGAACGCCGCATATAACACTTTAACCTCTATTCTCAACGACAAAGGGGTCTCTTATGACGAATTTATCTTCTCTCTCCAAAATTGAGATCGCTCTAGGGGGAGCCTCTCTGGTTCTGCTCGCGGACCTTGCTATAGGAGTTTACGAGGGGGCAGGGTTCTCTCACCAATCCTTCGCCTCTCTGGTTGGTCTTGGCATGACGGGAGCGGGGTTTTTGATAACCCACCGCGTAAAATCCGAAATTAAAAGAGCCACCGATGCTTGTAAAAAAATTGCGAGCGGTGATTTCTCTGTTCGCCTCATTGGCATTCGGGACAAAGGCGAAGTTGGAGAGCTCTTTCACTCCATCAATGACATGACTGACTATAACGATGCGTTTGTTCGGGAAGCCACTGCTACAATGCATGCTGTCAGTCAAAATAAATATTACCGCTGTATTCTCGAAAACGGAATGCAGGGATCTTTGCTTCATGGAGCACGAATTATCAACAAAGCCCTCATCGGCGTAGGTCGTAAAATGAACAATTTTGTTGAAGTCGCTAATGACGTCAACCAATCTCTTGGCAAGGTTGTTGGAGAAATCGGCACAACTGCAGACACTTTGAAATCAACCGCCTTCGTGATGGAAGAAACCGTCCGCATGGCCCGCGATAAATCCAACATTGCTGTTCGGGGAGCAAACGACACATCCATGTCTGTAGATACCATCTCCTCGGCAGCAGAAGAGATGTCTGCTTCAGTTGGAGAAATTTCCCACCAAGTTTCGAAAACATCTCAAGTTGCAGGACGCGCTGTAGCCGATGCCGAAGAGGCCGGAAGATCAATTCAAGAGTTGGTAAACAACGCCCAGAAAATTGGTGAAGTTGTTTCTTTGATTGAAAACATTGCCAAACAGACCAACCTTCTGGCTCTCAACGCGACAATCGAAGCCGCCCGTGCCGGAGAGGCTGGAAAAGGTTTTGCTGTGGTTGCCGGAGAGGTTAAAAATCTGGCCGCCCAGACCTCGCTCGCCACCGAAGAAATTTCCCAGCAAATCGGAGCTATTCAATCTGCGACCGACCACTCCGCCAAGTCATTTGATGAAATCATGCGCATCATCAACGAGATCAACCAGTACACAGCCAATATTTCAGCCGCCATTGAAGAACAAAGTGCGGCCTCAAAGGAAATTGCCAGCTCGGCCCAGCGGGCATCTGCGGGGACCGCCGGTGTATCTGAAAGTATGCAGGAATTGGCCGTGGGTATGGGAGACGTGGATCAAGCCGCCAGCAAGGTTCAGTCCGTTACGGAGAGTTTATCGACAACCACAGTTCGCGATGTTCGCGAATTGCTCGGCAAGATGAATAGATTCATGCAGGAACTACAAAAAGTCGCGTAGATTTTTTCATGACCCCCGCAAAGAGCCTTTCTAGAAACCTCGTTTGTCATCCCCGCCCCCGTGCGGGGATCCGGTGAGTTATGCGTGCAGCGAAGTTGTACAAGATCCAGACCCCCGCCTAAAAGCGGGGGTGACGATTGGGGGGAGTAATCGCGGGAAATGGGATGCCACCCTAAATGAAAATGCCCGCGTAAAGCGGGCATTTGAGTAGAGACAAAGCTTTTTAGGCACAGGCAAACTCTCTCTCTTTTGGAGAATAAGGACTTTTTGGATTAAACCGACCATTTTGGGAAATAAACGCATCAAGTCCCGCTTTGCCTTGCTTCAATATTGCTAAGTCTGGGCTTTCAGGACTCCCCTTTTCCGTTCGTGCAATCTCAGCCTCTAACAAATCAAGAGAAAAAATATCACTGTCTTGAGAGGTCTTCCTCAATCTGTAACCCCTTCTTCCTTCACCGGAATGAGAATAGGGAAAGTCCTCCGCCAAGGAAAACGTTTGAGGACAACGCAGTCGGAAAACAATTGCAACTTCATCACCATAATAGCCAACTGTGAACCCTGCATACTTTCCGTCAGCAGCCTGCGTCTTGTCTGTTTCCAAAAATTTTTCTACCAGTGCGCTCATCCTCTATCCCTCCTGTTGTTCCTATGGTGATTTTACCGAGAGAAGACTACACTATCTTTTGCCTGATAATCAATATAAATATTATGACTAAAGAAAAAATTCTTCCGCTTCTCCTTCGCTTTGCGCCCTCACCGACCGGATATTTGCATATCGGACACGCAGCCTCGGCTTTTTTTGCGTGGGACCAAGCCGGCAGATCGGCAGAGCATTTCTTGCTGCGGATCGAAGATATTGACCAGACTCGTTGCCGTCCCGTTTTCGAAGCGGCGATTTATGAAGATCTTAACTGGCTGGGCCTGAGCTGGGAAAAGCCGCCCCGCCGCCAGTCCGAACATTTTGCCGATTACCAATCTGTGCTGGACCAGTTGGAAGAGATGGGGCTGATTTACCCCTGTTTTTGCACACGGCGGGAGATTCAAGAAGAAATTGCCCGCTCGCCTTCGGCTCCTCACGGTCCAGAAGGGAGCCTCTACCCCGAGTTGTGCAAAAAACTGGGACAAGCCGAACGAACCGAAAGAATGGCGCGGGGGGATGCCTACGCCCTGCGCCTTGACCTTGCCGCCGCCCGCCGCCGCTGCCCTGACCGCTTGACATGGTTTGACCGCGCTTGCGGCGAGCAAATCGCCACACCCGAGATTTTGGGCGATGTCATTCTCGCCCGCAAAGACACCCCCGCCAGTTATCACCTTTGCGTCACCCACGATGATGCGAAGCAAGGCATTACCCTCGTCACACGGGGGAAAGATTTATTCCACGCCACGCATTTACATCGATTATTGCAGGAAATTCTGCGATACCCTGTTCCCGAGTACCACCATCACCCCCTTCTGCTGGACCAGAACGGGGTTCGCTTTGCCAAAAGAAACAACAGCGTCACCCTGCGTAGCCTGCGAGAAAGGGGCTTTTCACCCGCCCAGCTTCGCTCTATCATAGAAGATCAGCGAATCTCTCGCCTCTACGATTCTGTCTAATCCCACCCACACTCTATTTTCCTAAAGTTCATCATGTCGCAGCCCACTCCTGACCACCAGCAAGAAGCCAGCCATTTTACCAAACTCATTATCGGAGCCATTGGCGTTGTCTATGGCGATATTGGGACCAGCCCTTTATACGCTTTCAAAGAATCGTTCTTGGGAGCCCATTTCGCGGCTGATCCAGCTCACGTTCTTAATATCCTCTCGCTCATTTTCTGGTCCGTGATGATTACCGTGACTCTGAAATACGTCATTATCATGATGAGAGCCGACAATAAGGGCGAAGGAGGAAGTCTGGCTCTGCTGGCTCTTGCCTCGCGCTATTCTCATGACCGGAAATGGCTGGCCTTTGCCATCCCCTTACTCGGGATTTTTGCGGCAGCTCTTTTCTATGGTGACAGCATTATCACACCAGCGATTTCCGTTCTGAGTGCGGTTGAAGGATTGAATGTTGTTTCCTCGCAGCTCGGCGGTTATATCATTCCCTTGACTTTGATTATTTTGATGTTTCTCTTTGCCTCACAACGCCTTGGAACTTCAGAAGTAGGAAGGCTCTTTGGACCTATTATGTGCGTTTGGTTCATCACCATTGCCGCCATGGGCCTTGTCCATATTTTTAACCACCCCGAAGTTCTGGTCGCCCTCAACCCGCTTTATGCCGTTAATTTCTTTATCAATGATGGAGCCTACGCCTTTTTGACAATGGGCAGTGTGGTTCTGGCTATGACGGGAGCCGAAGCTCTCTACGCCGATATGGGCCATTTCGGCAAAGCTCCGATCCGCATGGCGTGGACCAGTTTAATTTTCCCATCCTTAATGCTGAACTATTTTGGTCAAGGGGCTTTTGTCATTTCGAATCCAGACGGAGTCAGTAACCCGTTCTTTATGATGGCTCCTTCTTGGTTCCAATGGCCCCTGATCGGGCTGGCAACCATGGCAACCATTATTGCATCTCAGGCAGTGATTTCCGGTGCGTTCTCCGTCACGCAACAAGCCATTCAGCTTGGCTACCTGCCACGTATGTCAATTGTCCATACCTCAGAAAATCAAATCGGCCAAATTTACGTCCCCTTCATCAACTGGAGTCTGTTGATTTTCGTTTGTATGCTGGTTCTCGGCTTCAAAACATCAAGCGGGCTAGCTCATGCCTATGGTGTGGCTGTGACAGGAACCATGCTCATTGACACATTACTGCTTGGAGTCGTCATTTTCAGGTTTTGGAAATGGAAACCTATTTTTGCGGTTCCTGTCATTACCGTTTTGTTGACTGTTGACTTATCCTATTTTCTTGCAACCAGCACAAAAATTCTTCACGGCGGATGGTTTCCACTTTTCCTTGGCCTTGTGGTTTTTATTATGCTCACCACATGGAAACGGGGGCGAGCCATTCTCCACGACAAGCTCCGCAGCGAAAGTATGCCAGTTGATAGGTTCTTGGCAGAAGTCAGCGATAATTTCCCGCGCGTTGAGGGGACTGCCGTTTTCATGTACAACCTAGATGATGGGGTTCCAACCTCTTTGCTCCTCAACTTGCGTCACAACAAAATCCTTCATGATCTCAATATATTTCTTCACGTTTCGGTCCTTGAAAAACCTTATGTTGCCGAAGAAAAACGGCTTGAAATAACACCCTTAGGGAAAAGCTTTTACCGTGTGACAGTTCTTTATGGATTTAAGGATAAAATTGATGTCCCCGCCGACTTGATGAAGAGAACCATTGACGGAGAACTTCTGGTCCACGAAGACACCACCTATTTCATCGGGAAAGAAACCATTATTCCGACCGCTCTTCCCGGGATGGCTATCTGGCGGGAACATTTGTTTGCTTGGATTTCCAAGAACGCTTCCAGTGCCGCTGATTTCTATAACCTGCCCAGCAAACGGATCATGGAACTCGGAAGCCGGATTGATATTTGAGGAAGAAGGGCTTTTTATCCCCTTATAGCCAAGCCATAATGACTTATCCATCATCCCGTTGGTGCGGGTCTCACGTCTTCTTCCCCTGTCATCCCGTTGGCGTGTCCCGCAGGGACACTGGCACGAACGGGATCTGGAATCTTGTGCAGCTTCGTTGCACTCATAACGCCAGACCCCCGCTTGAAGCGGGGGGGACAATGGGGGAGGAAGGAGATAGCTATTAATTTTGGATTTATCTCAGCAAATATCCTAAAACAGCATTCAGGCATTTGAGTCCCTGCGGCGTAGTCCGCAGGATGCCGCTGGTTGAAGGTTCAATCAACCCCTCTTCTTCAAGATGGCGAAGTTTTTGGGGATCAATCACCGTGAGCGGATCACCCCCATACTCTGCGGCAAGGCGGGTTAGAGGGACACCTTCGCGGATTCTCATTCCCATCAAGGAGGCTTCCCTCAAGCGAGACAGACGATCAACACGTTCGGGATCATGTCCACCCGTACCTTTTTCCTCTACACGAGAGAGCCAAAGATCTGGTGAACGATGGCCGCGCAGAGCCCATTTTGTGTCCCCTAGCGTCAGCCGCCCATGCGCGCCCGGGCCAAGGCCAAGATAATCCCCATATCTCCAGTACAAAAGATTATGCCGCGACTCCTCTCCCGTTTTCGCATGATTGGAGACTTCGTAAGCAGGGTACCCAGCTTGTTCCATGATCTCTTGAGTCAGGTCATATAAATCAGCAGCAGGATCAGGGTCCGGTACAAGGAACTCTCCCCTTTGGTGACGCAGGTAAAACGGCGTAGCTTTTTCGATGGTGAGTTGATAGAGTGAGAGATGTCCACGAGCAAGGGAAAGTGCTTCGCTCAGCTCTTCCTTCCACGAAGAAAGAGACTGATTGGAACGTGCGTAAATTAGATCAAAACTGAAACGATCAAAGACCTTTCCAGCGGTTTCAATCGCGGCCAAAGCTTGGCTTGGTGAATGCGTGCGGCCAAGAAATTTCAAATCCTCCGTCCGCAAAGATTGCACCCCCAGCGAAACGCGGTTGACTCCCGCCGCACGAAAATCAACAAACTTGGCTTCTTCAACTGAGGTTGGATTAGCTTCTAACGTCACTTCCCAATCGTTCGAGATTTTCCAACACCGCTGAATCTTGTCAAGAATAAGAGAAACAGTCTCCGGCTTCATCAAAGACGGAGTTCCTCCGCCAAAAAAAACGCTGGTGACAATTCTATCGCTAGTTTCCCTTGAGAAATGTTCAATTTCACGCAGATAGGCCCGAGTCCATCTATCGTGATCTATCGTTTCAGCTACATGGGAATTAAAATCGCAGTACGGACACTTAGACAAACAAAATGGCCAATGAATATAAATACCAAAAGTCATTCCGAACAAAAAACCTGTTCAATCAATTTCTTGAACGCACGCGCACGATGAGAATAAGCTTTCTTTTCTGCCGATGTCATTTCGGCAAAGGTGCGGTTCTCCCCTTCTGGAACAAACATGGGGTCATGTCCGAATCCGTTTTCTCCGCGTAAAGGCCAGACCAAATGACCGTCACACCGACCTTCGAAAATCTCCTCGCGTCCATCAGGATACACCAAAGCCAGAACTGCTATGAAATACGCCGAACGATCTGGAGCGTCTCCCATTTCTGTGTGAATGCGCAACATTGAGTGTTTAGAGTCTCTCTCTGCTCCGCCCCACTCTGCAGTATGCACCCCGGGGGCTCCCCCCAAGGCATTCACGCATAAACCGCTGTCATCGGCCAAAGCCGGAAGACCAGACGCGCGACACGCTGCGCGAGCTTTAATCAAGGCATTGCCGGAAAAACTTTCTTCGCTCTCCTCTGGAACGGGAAGAGCGAGATCTGCTGCCGAAACAACATGAACTCCATAAGAGGCAAGTAAATCCGCAATCTCTACAAGTTTACCCCGATTGTGAGTCGCGATCACCAATTTGTCTAAGGTCATGCTGCTGCCGTATCCAGTGCTTTTTTCTGAACCTCGGCTAAGTGCGCACATCCCTTCTGGGCCAAAGCCAAAAGTTCAAGAAGCTGGGCTTCACTAAAGGGGTCTTTTTCCGCAGTTCCTTGAATCTCGACAATCCCACCCGAGCCAGTAATCACGAAATTGGCATCCGTTTCTGCTGATGAGTCTTCTGCGTAATCAAGGTCCAAAATACCTGTCCCCTGATACACACCGCAAGAAATCGCCGAAACACTGTCCTTAAACGGATCTGCTTTTAGAACTCCGATTGAACTTAAATACCGGCAAGCCAGTTGCAACGCGACATAACTTCCGGTAATTGCCGCTGTCCGCGTGCCGCCATCGGCTTGCAGCACATCACAGTCAAGCCGGATTTGCCGCTCACCTAATTTTTGCATATCCACAACAGCGCGCAAAGCCCGCCCAATTAACCGCTGAATTTCTTGCGTCCGCCCCGTCTGGCGGCCTTTGGCAGCTTCGCGGTCCATGCGTTTTTCAGTCGAGCGGGGTAGCATCCCGTATTCGGCTGTAATCCAGCCCTTGCCCGTGTTTTTCATCCACCCGGGTACGCTTTCTTCAACAGTGGCCGTACACAAAACATGGGTGTCCCCGAATTTGACAAGACAAGACCCTTCGGCGTGTTTTGAAACATTACAAATGAGTTCAACAGGGCGAAGCTCAGAAGGCAGACGACCAGACGGACGAGACATGGGAGGATTTTTCCTTAATGGGTTATGATTGCAGCCGCATCAAAGCAGGGCAAACAGCCCTTTGTCAAATATTCCCTCAACCTTCCCCTGCGGTTTTCCCTGTTGAATACTTAAATTTTCTCGCCTTGACGCTGTTGCTTTTCCTTATTTCCTTGCTTATTTTAGCTTCATGAGTGAAGACACATCCCAAAAACCAGACCAATCTCCCCCGCCATCCGGCTTTACCGATCTGTCGGGGCCGGCGGCATTCAAAGCCCAGCAAAAAGCAGAAGAGGAAGCTCTTCTCGCTGAGAACTATCCCTTGCCTAACGATTTGGCCGATGCGGGGCCCGCCCTGATCCGCAAAGTTGTTGAATTGGAAGCGAAAGTTGCTGAGGTTACCGACCAATTGCTGCGCAGCGTTGCCGATATGGATAATTTGCGCAAACGCTCCCTACGAGAACGGGAAGATGCTAGTAAATATGCTGTGGCCAGTTTTGCGCGAGACTTGCTGGATGTCGCCGACACGTTCCGCCGCGCCCTTGAGGCTATCCCAGAGGATTTGCGGACAGAGACACGAATTAAACCCTTGGTTGAGGGAATTGAGGCCACAGAGAGATCCTTTCTCAAAAGCTTCGAAAAATATGGTATCCGCCGGATTGAGCCTTTGGATGAACCGTTCGACCCGAATTTTCACGAAGTGATGTTCGAAACAATGGTTCCCGACAAACCAGCCGGAACGATTGTCCAGATTTTAGAACCCGGGTTTGTTTTGCACGATCGCCTTTTGCGTCCGGCCCGTGTGGGAGTTTCCAAGGCAAACAGCGAGCCCACGGCACATCGGGTTGATACAGAGGCCTGACAAATCAGCCCATTGTTCCATTTTAACCGTTTACGAAGGTTTATTTGTTAGAATTAACAGACTAGGTAATCAACCAAAAACCTTACGTCTCGCACAGGTGGTCCAGCTTATGTTGAACAAAATCAAGATATTCGCCCGTAGTGAGCAAGGCGCTACCGCCATCGAGTATGCGTTGATTGCCGCCGGAATTTCTTTGGCTATTACGGTTTCGGTTTTTTTCTTTGGGCAGCAGATTTACACGCTTCTCTACGAAGACTTGCCAAACGTCCTCGATATTTAGTCCTTCTTTGATCCCGCAGCCATTGTAACCCGCAGCCCATCAAGGGCATCTGACATCAATATCTGGCAGGACAGGCGAGAGTTGCTTTGAAGCCCCATCGCATCTTCTTCAAGCCGCTCGGTTTCGTCTTCGGTTGGAGGATAGAGTTTTCCTAGCCACTGCGGATCAACATAAACATGACACGTTCCGCAAAGACAAGCCCCCCCGCATTCAGCCTTAATCGGAAAGCCATAGTCACGGATAATTTCCATGACGCGCCAACCTTCAATTGCTTCCAGTTCGTGTTCAACTCCATCAAAATCTGTCACATATAATTTCATGACTTTACTTTACCTTTCCTTCTGCATCGGCAAAAGCTTGGGGAGATTTGGGCAAGAAATCCCTCATGGCAAAGGCCATCGCCGCCGTAGCAATGAGAGCAACCACAGTCTGCGCGGCAACGCTTAAGAACACAATTACAAAACTTCCTATATCTTCAAGACCACTCCCACCAACGAGGTTGGCAATGCCTTGTGACACCATAATCGCCACAAAAAACAAAGGAACAATTGAAGCAAGAAACACCGCCATCATGCGGATGGATGTCACAAAACCAGATATATTTTTGAGATATTCGCGAGGAGTCATCAATACAGAAAAGGGGACATGAAGCCACATCAAGCGAAACGCCCAAATGGACCCCAGCAGCAACAAAACAGCCGGAACCAACATAATGGGGTTCCCTTCCGCCGAAGCAACTTCTTTCGCCCCAGTTTGAACATTCGCCAACTCAGCTTGCGAGGATGCAATCCCTTCCATCAGAAATAACCAATGACGCAAAACATATTCAGACAGCAAGATCAAAACATAAACCAAGGTCGCAGCAACAATTCCTTGCGCTCTCAAAATGAGACGCGCCATTTCGGGACCATCTGTTTTTTGCGGAAGAATGGTCGGCCAACGTTCCTCCATCAACACGGTTCGAAGAAACTGCGCAAGCAGCCAGCCTTCGGCGAAACTAGCCGGCAGCATAATCAGCCCCTGACGAAGGAAATTGTCCTGATACTCGAATGAAATAACCACCACCATACTGGCAAATTTCATCAAGATCGGAATAAAAGCTAAGCGAGCAAGATAGGCCCGTTCGCTCCACACCCGCCGATAGCCATAGAAAGCAGCCCCCATAACGTCAGGGGAAAAGCCTGATGGGGACCTAGAGGGAGGGAAAGAGAAAAGATTGTTCATCGAATGTCTTCTGCCACGGCTGTTAATGCTCTCTTCCTGAATTGCTTACGCCAAGCTTTGTCTGCAAATCAGTGGACGAAGTCGTATATTGGAACCGCAATTTTTTGTCTGGGAACACATAACGGAAGGCCGCCTGAGCCATCAAAGCTCCCTCATGGAACCCCGACAAAATGAGCTTTAATTTTCCCGGGTAAGAATTGATGTCTCCGATAGAAAAAACTCTGGGAGTCGAGGTTTCAAATTTTTCAGTGTCTACTGGAATTAAATTTTCATGAAGGTTCAAACCAAACTCAGCAATTGGTCCCAATTTCATGGTTAGCCCGTAAAACGCCAACAGTCTCTCGCAGGGCAATTCTCTTTCGCGGCCTTCCTTATCCCGAAGCCTCAAGCCAGTCATTTGCCCTCCCTCTCCGGTAATGCCTGTAATATCGGCAATGACCAATTTCATTTTTCCACCTTCTACGAGGGCCCGCATTCGCTTGACACTGTCCGGTGCAGCGCGGAACTCATCCCGGCGATGAACAAGCGTCACGCTCGCCGCAATAGGCTCTAAATTCAAAACCCAATCAAGCGCGGAGTCTCCTCCTCCGGCAATAACCAAATGTTTTCCAGCAAACTGGTTCATCTTGCGAACAGCATAGAAAACCGAGTGCCCTTCATAGCGTTCAATCTCGGGGATAGATGGTTTCTTGGGCATGAAAGACCCTCCGCCTGCTGCAACCACAACCACCGCTGCCCGAACAACCACTCCGCTGTCTGTTGTAACTTGCCACCGTCCATCATCTATTTTTGTTAGAGTCTCGGCCATTTGTCCGAGGTGGAAGACAGGTTTGAATGGCGCAATTTGTTCCATCAAGCGATCGGTCAATTCCTGACCTGTGACCACCGGATACCCGGGAATATCGTAAATTGGTTTTTCAGGGTAAAGCTCTGTACATTGCCCCCCGGGACGATCCAGAATATCAATCAAATGCGCCTTCATATCCAAAAGGCCAAGCTCAAAGACAGCAAAGAGCCCGACAGGACCCGCCCCGATAATGACAACATCCGTTTCAAACGTGTCAGGAAAAGAAGAATCGTCTCGAACGGTCATAAACTTACCTCAACTAAAGAGAAGTTCTATCTTTGATCCCCCCAAAGGGTCAACCGAAATTGGCGAATAAGGGGGAAAACTTTGCCGTCCTGCAAAAACTTTCCGCCCTGTCTTCTGCCTATATGGCTAACGTTATCCCCGTGATCCCTCCCCCCGTTGTCATCTCCGCGAAGGCTGATATCCGGCAACGTAAAACTCTAACACGCCAGACCCCCGCCTATAAAGCGGGGGTGACGGATAGGGAACTACAGACCTTGTTTTGTGGTTATGAATATAGGCGCGCCTCTTCTTTTGGCATGGATCTCGCAAGATATCTCTCAAGACACTCACGAAAGACGTTT
The DNA here is from genome assembly GCA_964476455.1 of uncultured Micavibrio sp. GTDB lineage: Bacteria > Pseudomonadota > Alphaproteobacteria > Micavibrionales > Micavibrionaceae > UBA1573. The sequence goes on along the minus strand of CAYZAR010000007.1, from coordinate 1,332 downwards.
GAAGGATATTAGGAATATGACGATGGGCCAAGCCGCTTTGGGATATACTACTCCCCCGCCCCTTTCTCTCAGCTCTCTTGCTACGCTGGAGAAGAAACTGGCCGAATTGGAAAACCTGCTGGCGACCGATCCTTTGACAGGGCTTAAGAACCGCAGGGGTTTTGCCGAGGCCTTCGCTCGTGAGGTGGGACGCTCGAAAAGATTTCAGTCCCACGGCGGTTTGCTGGTTGTGATTGACCTTGATAATTTTGCACAGATCAAAATGGTTTATGGCCAATTAGCAGGGCAGGCTTGTCTGCGCCTCGTCGGCAAAACTCTGGCCCATGAAATTCGTCCAGCCGATGTGGCTGCCCGATTTGAAGGGGACGAATTTGTTCTACTCCTCGCCGATGCCAAACGGGATGAAGCCCTCTCAAGGGTTCAGACTTTGGCGTGGCATCTTAACAATCTTTCGTTGGCTTGGAACGGGGAAGAAATCCCCATCTGCGCCAGCGTGGGTGTCAAACCCTATTCCAGCGGCGATAGGGCAGAGACTATTTTCGAGGGGATTGGCTCCAGCCCGAACCCCCTCGCTGCCGCACCGTCTGTTCACAGCCAAGAAGGAGAGTCTTTGGTTTCGTAACCACCGCCTATTTTCCAGCTATCTGTTGCTGCTGTCCCCCCCTTACCCCTTGCAGCAACAGATTCTCCCAGCCCGACTTGTGTCCCCCCCTTACCCCTCACAAGTCGGGCTTTTTCTTGCCCGAATTTTCTTGACAAATCTTAATATTATGTTAAAAAATGGTTCGTTGATGCCTTTTTGAAAACGAGAACCATGCCAAGCAACGACAATCATCTCTCTAGCGAACAATTCGAGGCCCTGCTTGCGTGCCTTGAAGACAAGGATGCTGATCCAGAAAGCAAAGACTTCGCCAAAGAGACTTTGCGTGGGGTTTTCGAAGAGAACGCTCGGCTAAGAAAGGGCACCACGAAAGACTCAATGACAGGTTACGCCAATTTTCAAGGCCTTTCCGAGGCTGTGGCACAAGAAAGATCACGGATTGAAAGGGGGCTCTCAAAAGGGTTTGTTCTGGTTGCCCTTGACCTTGATAAATTCAAGCAGGTCAACGACACCCATGGCCATGCGGCCGGCGACCTGGTGATCCAGGCCGTGGCCCAGGCCCTGATGCAGACGGTGCGTCCCATGGATACCGTCGCCCGTGTGGGCGGCGAGGAATTCGCGATCGTGCTGCCGAACTGCCCGGCGACCTTTGGCGCCACCGTTGCGGAGCGCATCCGGGAACAGGTGGAGGCCCTGCGCATCGTGGTGTCCCCTGCCGTGACCATCGAGGT
>CAYZAR010000006.1:17750-23231 GCA_964476455.1 uncultured Micavibrio sp. | reverse complement strand
GTTTTGTTCTGGTTGTTTGAAAAAACCAAAGGATCTATACTATGTTGACCAACGCCCGGGCTATTCGTGGATTTTCCAGACTTCTAAACGGAACGGCATTGTCTGTTGCTGCAGGGGCGGTTGTTCTTGCTGTGGCCTCTCCGGCTTACGCTGTCGGACTTAACGAAACGCCAACGGGTGGGGTCGTTGCTGCAGGGGCTGCCACGATTGACGTGCCTGTTGCCGGAACTTTGAATGTAACCCAGAGCACGGATCGTGCCGTCATTCACTGGGACACCATGAATTTGGGTCATGATGCGACATGGAACGTGGCACAGCCCGGGGCGGGATCCTTAAACATTAACGTTGCCACGGGGGCAGGAACCGACCCATCTGAAATTCTTGGTGCTTTGAACTCTAATGGTAGGGTTATTCTTCTTGATCGCAACGGCGTAATTTTTGGTCCAGATTCTCAAGTCGATGTCGCTGGGCTTGTTGCCTCTTCTGGTTCTTTGGATGAAACCGAGGCAATGGCTAGTGGCAAACTTATCCTCTCTGGTGATGATTTGGATGGTGCTGTTATCAACCGTGGGACTATGACTGTTGCTGAAGGAGGTTTGGCCGCTTTGGTTGCTCCTCACGTTGAAAACAGCGGTGTGATTAACGCTAAACTCGGGCAAGTGGTTTTGGCTTCGGGGAAGAAAGCAACCATTGATTTGTCTGGAGATGGTTTGTTCGAATTGGCCGCCGATGAAAAATTGGCCAAGGCCATCATCAGAAACACCAGTAGCGGGAAAATTCTCGCCGAGGGAGGTAATGTTCTTGTTACCACAGCAACGGCGGTGGCTGCTTTGGACAATGTCATCAATATGAGAGGCATTGTTGATGTTTCGTCAGTCTCTGTCCAAGGCGGTAAAATTGTTCTAAGCGGTGGAGACACCACCCGCGTTAGAGTGGGCGGGACTTTGAAATCCGATGGTGGAACAGGTGGTGACGTAGAAGTTAAAGGCCGCAGTGTCCGCATCCAAGGCGATGGAAAAATCATGACGGGTGGTGGGAACATTACCTTGCACGCTGAGCGCCGTGTGCGGGTCACGAATGGTTTCGCCGATGCCGAAGGTGGGAATATTCGTGTTGAAACCGGAAACGGCTTTGAGGGGATTGGAAGCAGTCTTCTGACCACCGGAACGGGGACGATCTATATTCAACAAGCAAGGCCGGATTTGAATACCATTCAAAATGCTATTGATGCGATCTCCAATTCGGGAACGGGTACCAACACCATTGATGTGGCAGAGGGGACGTGGGTTGAAAACCTGTATATCGGGACTGATAATCTGGTTCTGAATGGTGCAAAAGTTGGCATTTTCGGAGATGACCCTTCCCGCGATGGAACAGGAGAAACCGTTGTTGAAGCCGCTGATAATGCGCTCGATACCATTACAGTTATTGCGAACAATGTTGTCATTGATGGTTTGACCGTAACGGGCGGAAATGATGGGGTTCGTGGTATCTTTAGCCCGAATTTGAGAGTCCAGAACAATATTGTCCATGATACGGCTTCGAGCGGTATTGACCTTACCGGTTCTCCTGACAGCGTTGTTGAACACAACTTTGTCTTTAATAATGGTTGGGATGGGATCAAGGCTGATGGAGAAAGTAACGGAATCAGTATCTTGTTCAACAAAGTGGAAAATGTTGCGCGAGCAGGGGTATCCCTGATTGAAACGGCATCAGCACTGGTTGAAGGAAACGATCTGAGCGGCCTCGGGATGTGGGGGGTCTATGCCCGCGAGAGTGATGATCTGGAAGTTCTTTTGAACACGATTCAGGGCGTATCTTATGCGGAAGATGACTCTAAAACGGGACACGGGATTTACCATGTGGACAGCAACAACAGCCATATTGCCGATAATACGATTAGTGAGGTTGCCGTAGATGGCATCCACGTTGCCAATGTCTTTGGCGATGATGCTTTTGGTGTTTCTCCGATCTACATTGAAGGGAACATTATCTCTTATACGGGCGATGACGGGATCGAAGTTGCCGATTCTGGCCGGACCACAATTGAAGGAAACACGGTGTCCTTCGCCAATAGTGACGGGATCGTTGTCCATGGCGTATCGGCCTATGATTTCTATTATCCCGAAATTGAAGAGGAAACCCCTTCTGAAGACCTTGAGCCTTCAATAGCTGCTGCTTCTATTGATGGGGAATGGGCTTACAGCGTCAATATTATTGGGAACGTTGTCGATACGACGGGCGATGACGGAATCGAGGTTTTCGATTCTGGCCGGACCTTGATTGCGTACAATAACGTCAGCAACGCGGGTGTTCTGGGGTCGCTACTTTCTTTTGATGAGGGTTCCATCGTTGTTTCTGATGATGATGGTTATGGGTCCGACGCGATTCATGTCCGCAACGTTTGGGGAGGTGAGCCTGTCTATGAACAAGGGGAAGTTTCCCTTTTCCTTGATCTTCCAGGGAGTTCTGAAGGGCCGACTGCGGTCGATGTTCTGGGTAACTTTGTCAATGTTGACTCTGAAACAGGAGATTTCATCGGCGATACTGCGGATGATGGGGTTCAAGTTCTCTATAGCGGCGATACCTTGATTGACGGCAACCGTATAGCTAACTCTGGATTTGGATTTGGAGCAGTCGATAAATGGGGTCCAGACGGAATTCACGTTTTGGGTGGAGAGCTTCTTCCTGAACCAAGCGGGAGTGAAGACTTCTTTGCGTACTCTACTTTCTTCTACACTTTTGGAGATTCAAGCGTCATCGTTTCCAACAACTATGTTGACTGGACGGCAGGAACGGGGATTAAAGTTGAAGATTCCGGACGGGTCGAAATTTCCGACAACGCTGTTTACGAATCTGATGACGATGGGATTCGTGTCTCAAACAGTCATGCCTATGATGACGATGGTTCCTACAGTGTTGAAGTCCTTCGCAATGTCGTTGATGTCTCGGGTGATGACGGAATTGAAGTTACCGATTCGGGACGGACACATATTGACGGGAACACTGTTTCCAGATCGGGAGATGATGGCATTGTGGTGAGTGGTGTCTATTCGTCTGACTTCATTTATCCCATTTATTCGGATGTCTATTTTGCAGCCGAGGATTCAGAGTCTGATCCTTATGCAGGGTATTGGGATTACAGCGTCACCATCACCAACAACGATGTTTCTTCAACAGGGGATGATGGAATTGAAGTGTACGATTCTGCGCGAACCTTGATCGCGGATAATGATATTCGTGATGTCGGGTTCTATGTCGAAGACGGCGGATATGACGCTCCAGAGTTTTATGGCGCAGTCTACGATTACGACTACGACTATTACGGATCTGACGCTATTCACGTTCGGGATGTTTGGGCCGGAAAAGGATACGTCCCAGAAGGGGAGCTCATTACCTCGGTTGATATTGTCAGCAATGCAGTTAATGTTGACCGCGAAACAGGCGAGTTCCTTGGTGAAACGGCAGATGATGGCGTTCAAGTTCTTTATAGTGGCCATACCTTGGTTGACAATAATTTGATTGCTAACTCTGGTGTTGTATACGAAGGAGAGGGCGAAGGCGACACCGCAAAAATAGTTTGCTACGGCGATTGCGGCGGCTCTGGCTCCGTTGATTTCTATGGTGCTGATGGAATTCACGTCATGGTGGGAGGTCTTCGCTCTGTTGCAAGGGAAGCCGTATCTATGGACTACCCCCCTTACTATCCTTGGACAGATGTTACCGTCACCAATAACGTGGTTACTAACTCTCTTGATGATGGCATCGCCGTTGACGGAGCTTCCCAAGTTTTGGTTGATGCGAATGTTGTGACCAATGTTGGAAACGATGGTATCCGCGTTCTCGGCTTTGAAGGGTATTACGGGTTTGATAAAGTTTCTGGTCCTCAAATTTCCCTGATTTCCGAAGTCTCTCTGCCTTCTTGGAGTGCGGTGATTACTAACAATACGGTCACGCAGACCTCGGAAGAGCCAAGTGGCGCGGACGGGATCGAAGTTTCCGGTTATGATGAAATATATGTTGCGGACAATGCGGTTTCTCATTTCGCGGAAAACGGTCTCTTCGTTTCTGGTCCTTTCAATGGATATGTGACGGTCGAAGGGAACACCTTCTCGGACAATGATATTGGAGCGCATTTCCAAAGCGGTCTGATTGACTTGACGGGAAGAGGAAACCGTTTTGAACGCGGACGGGTTGGCCTGCGCTTTGCACCGATTGAGATGTATTATCCAACTTTCTACGAAGTTGCGATTGAGTTTCCTGAACCTCTGCCATCGGTTTACTCGTACCTAGAATTGGTCGATGATGATGCACCCGGGGTTTCCCCTGCGTCTGAAAATCCTCCAACTAATTTTGGTGGGACGATTGGGGCTCAAATCTTTGACGGCCAATCTGAATATTTTGTTGAGCTGGATAACGGAGCTTTCTTTGAGCCCGGGACACCAACTTGGCTCAATGGACTAAACAGTTCGTACCGGATGCCCGGGGGTGAATTCTTGACCCCTGCCGCAAGCGGTGGGTTGCTTAGCGCGTTTGATCTGGCTTATCTGGAAGCAGGTTTCTATCACTACATTGATGATAGCTCCTTGGGCCTTTTCTGGTTTGGTCAGCAAAAACCAGATGATACCGCAGACGTTCCTCCTGAAGACGTTTTCAACACCTTCGGCCAGTTCGGCGGAAGAACGGGTAACATCGTTGTGACCCTGCTTGGCTTGCCACGGTTGCCTGGACAAGGCGGCGGCGGTGCTGGCGGCGGCGCAGGTGGTGCTGGCGGTGGTAACATCACAGACTTCCTGAACAGCATTACTCCAGCTGCGGGTGATGAAGAAGGTCAGTCTGGTGAAGGGGCTCCTACACCTGAGCAGTTGGCAGCGATTGAAACTGCGGCCGGAGGGACAGGGCAATCTGCAAATTGCTGGTCTGATGCAACGGCCAATGTTCAGAATGGTGCTCCAACAACGATTTCGTTCTCATCTTCGGTGGGCGAAGAAACGCTTCAACAAGAAGCTGCCTGTGGGAACAATCCTCAGCAATAACCAAGTTTATAGGATAAGATTAGAGCCCGAGATCATCTCGGGCTCTTTTTTTGTCAAGAAAGGGCGGTTTTTCTTCGGTAAACCTTGATTTTACGCGTGAAATTTCCTAGATAGGTAGCACTTGATTGTGGGGGCCTTGCGGAAGCCAATAACGGATCTGCGAGGTCTGCTGTTTTAACCTGTTTACCGGAGAAAAAAGAAATGAAATTCCGTCCTTTGCATGATCGTGTTTTGTTGGAACGTCTTGAAGAAGACTCAAAAACCCTTGGGGGGATCATCATTCCCGATAGCGCAAAAGAAAAGCCTATGAAAGGCAAAGTTCTTGCTGTTGGTTCAGGCGTGTTGGGTGAAGGTGGGAAGGTCGTTCCACTGGATGTTAAAGCTGGTGACGTTGTCTTGTTCTCGAAATGGTCGGGAACGGAAGTCAACATTGACGGCAAAGAGC
>CAYZAR010000006.1:16938-17740 GCA_964476455.1 uncultured Micavibrio sp. | reverse complement strand
GTGATGAAAGAGTCCGATATTATGGGCGTTATGGCCGCTTAGGTTTTCACTTCTATTTGATGCTGTATAAGGAGATATATTATGGCTGCTAAAGAAATTAAATTCTCTTCGGAAGCTCGTCGCAAAATGTTGCGCGGTGCGGACATTATTGCTGATGCGGTGAAAGTCACCCTCGGTCCTAAAGGGCGGAACGTTGTGCTTGAAAAATCGTTTGGTGCGCCTCAAACCACCAAGGATGGCGTGACGGTTGCCAAGGCAGTTGAGCTGGCCGACAAGTTCGAAAACATGGGGGCTCAACTGGTTCGTGAAGTAGCTTCCAAAGCTAACGATCAGGCTGGCGATGGTACAACCACAGCAACTGTTCTAGCCCAAGCAATCATTCGCGAAGGGGTCAAATCGGTTGCCGCAGGCATGAACCCGATGGATATTAAACGTGGTCTTGAAAAAGCCGTTACGGTTTGCGTAGAGGCTTTGAAGTCTTCGGCCAAACCTGTCAAAACCAATCAGGAAGTTGAGCAAGTTGCCTTCATTTCTGCGAACGGTGACACTGAAATTGCGCAAAAACTGGCGCAGGCGATGGACAAAGTCGGCAAAGAAGGGGTGATTACTGTTGAAGAAGCAAAGTCTTTGGAAACAGAACTCGAAGTTGTTGAAGGGATGCAATTTGACCGTGGATATTTGTCTCCATATTTTGTGACCAACCCTGAAAAAATGGTTTGTGAACTCGAAAACCCCTACATTCTTTTGAACGAGAAAAAGCTTTCTAACCTCCAATCTATTTTGCCGGTTTTGGAAGCTGTGT
>CAYZAR010000006.1:0-16928 GCA_964476455.1 uncultured Micavibrio sp. | reverse complement strand
GGTTCAATCGGGCCGTCCGCTTTTGATTGTGGCTGAAGATGTCGAAGGGGAAGCTTTGGCAACTCTCGTTGTCAACAAACTGCGTGGTGGTTTGAGAGTTTGCGCTGTGAAAGCTCCTGGCTTTGGGGATCGCCGCAAATCTATGCTCGAAGACATGGCTATCCTGACCGCAGGTCAAGTCATTTCCGAAGACCTCGGGATTAAGCTTGAGAACGTAACGCTTGATATGCTTGGGTCTGCGAAGAAAATTCGTATCACCAAGGACGAAACTATCATCATTGATGGCGTTGGAAAAGCCGGAGACATCGAAGCGCGTTGCAACCAAATTCGGGCTCAAGTCGAAGAAACTTCCTCTGACTATGATCGTGAAAAACTTCAAGAACGTCTGGCCAAATTGGCTGGCGGTGTTGCTGTCATTCGCGTTGGTGGTGCGACTGAAGTTGAAGTGAAAGAGCGTAAAGATCGTGTTGATGACGCGATGCACGCAACCCGTGCTGCCGTTGAAGAAGGTATCGTTCCTGGTGGTGGGACGGCCTTGCTTTATGCTTCTCGGGCTCTGGATGGCCTCAAAGGCGAAAATCCTGACCAACAAGCCGGTATTGAAATCATCCGTCGTGCTATTCAATCTCCGATTCGTCAGATTGTTGAAAACGCTGGAAAAGAAGGGTCAATTATCGTCGGGAAGTTGTTGGAGCAGAAAGATCCGAACTATGGATATGATGCCCAAAAAGACGAATATGTCGATATGGTCAAAGCTGGTATCATTGATCCGGTTAAGGTCGTGCGCATTGCTCTTCAGAACGCCGTCTCGGTGGCGGGCTTGATGATCACAACCGAAGCGATGATCTGTGATATGCCGAAGGAAGATAAAGCCTCTGCTGGAGCCCCTGGGATGGGCGGTATGGGCGATATGGACTTTTAGTCTGTTCATCCACAAGAAATCGAGAAAAAGGCCGCCTCAGCGGCCTTTTTTGTTGTGGGTTGCTTCATCTTCTATCTTCCCTGCCTGTTTGGGTGGGATATGTTAGAAACATGGAAAAAAAACAAAAGCATCGCCCTGTTGCGTTACCAGAAAACCATCCTTGGCTCATGGTTAGGAAAATGGTGCGCGAGTCGGTAGGAAAACTTCCAACCTCTTTAGTTTTGATTTTTATTGTATCTCTTGCTGTGGCGGTTTTGGCCTCGGTCTTACTGACCTTGGCAAAACCAGCTCCTCGCGCCTATGAATACTTGCCTCTTCGTCTCCAACCGCACAGCGAATCTGCGGTCTTTAGTGCCAAGCGGTTACAAGGAACGTGGACAGCAAGGGTCGCAAAATATTCTATGAGCTTGCAGTTCGAAGATTCAATGTTTGAATGGATTGTGGAAGAGGACAACGAGTCTCAATTGCGTTACTTTGCACGGGGAAATTTCAAACTTGACCAAGGGGTTTTGATCTTGGCGCAAAGGCCAGATATGGGCAAGCCGTACGATCCAAAAGATCGCTATATAGCTTATCTTCCCTTATCGTTGCGCAATATTAACGTGTACTCTACCCTGCAAGACGATGGCCTATCTTTTTTGATTCCGCAAGAAGAGCGGGAACGTTTAGCACCCCAGTTTTTGCGTTTTTTGCCGCCAGCCGAGAGCCAGCCATTGCTATGGACAAAGCAACTTCGCTGAGAAGGAGAGAACTGCGTGCCAGAACTGCCAGAGGTTGAAACAGTCACGCGTGCTTTAATCCCCGCTCTCACGGGGCAGCATATAGAATCGGTTGTTCAATCGGCCTATAAACTACGCGTGAGTATGCCAAAAAATCTGAACAAAAAACTCTCTATGGCTGTAATAGAAAAGGTTTCGCGGCGAGCCAAATATATTCTTATCTCCCTCTCATGTGGAGAGTGTCTGGTCATTCATCTGGGAATGACGGGAACTTTACGTGTAACCTCTACGGGAAATAGGCTTCACAAAAATCCTGCGCATCTTCACTTAAAAATAAGCTTTAGATCAGGGGACGAACTATTATTCTGTGATCCACGAAGGTTTGGTCTTGTCACTCTTGTTCCTCAGGAAGCTTTGGATGCCCATCCCTTGTTTGCCAAATTGGGGCCAGAACCTCTTGAAAAGGAATTTTCGGCGCGGTATTTGGAAAAATTTCTGAAAGGTCGCCGTATCGCGATAAAGCCTTTGCTTCTCGATCAATCAACCGTTGTTGGCATTGGCAATATCTACGCCAGCGAGTCCTTGTTCTTAGCCCATATTGATCCGCGTAGGCCAGCCGGAGAGTTGGCGAGGGACGAGGTTTCGGCCTTAGTCTTGGCAGTTAAAAAAACTTTGCGCAAAGCCATCGAAGCGGGAGGAAGCTCCTTGCGGGACTACCGCAAGTTAGATGGACAAAGAGGCGGGTTTCAGAATGAGTTTTCAGTGTATGGCCGCGAAGGCCTCCCGTGTTCTGGCTGTGTATGCAAGGCTCAAGAAGCAGAGGGAGTGGTAAAGATAATACAAAGTGGGCGGTCGAGTTTTTACTGTCCGCATAGGCAAAGGTGAAGAGTATGAGACAGCTATTTTTTATGGTTGGAGTTTTGTTTTGTCTGTCGTCGTGGGAGGCGAGAGCAGAGGAAGCTCAGCAATACTTACGCTATCTTTCTGACATTCCGATCCTAGAAAAAGGAGAGGAGCTTGAGGAGCAGGCGATTGTCTTCGATAAAGCTGAAGGGCGTGTGGTCGAAGAGGTGGTTTTTGTCCCTCATTTTGACCAGAAAAAAATTAAAAATTTCTACATGGTCGCTTTACCAGCTTTGGGCTGGAAAGCCGTCTATCCGGAGCGTTTTCTAAGAAATGGCGAGCAACTCATTGTAAAAATTGAGAAAGCAGATGGTGGGGTTTTTGTAAGGTTTGCTCTATCTCCAGAAACGAATTGAATGCAAGAAAAAAATTTTCTTTTTTATGCGTGAGTCATGCTTGACAGCTGGGGATAACTCCGATTAAAACCATCCCTAGTTACCAACACAAATCGGACTATTTGAAAGAATTTGAAGCATGGCCAATCACGTTTCAGCTAAAAAACGTTCTAGACAAAATGTTAAGCGTGCGAAGATCAATGGAGCGAACCGCAGCCAGATCCGTACCTTCGTTAAGAAAGTTGAACTTGCTCTTGCTGCAGGAAATCTGCAAGAAGCGCAAGATGCTTTGAAAGCTGCTCAACCTGCTTTGCAAAAAGGCGTTTCTAAAGGCTTGATGCACAAACGGACAGCATCGCGCAAAATGTCGCGTCTTGCTGCTCGCGTTAAGTCTAGTCAGACAGCTACCGCTTAGTCGGTATCTTAAACCTAACGGTTTCATGATAGGGCGTTCTTTATTATCGGTTTTTCCGGTCGCCTTTCTGCGCCCCCTAATCGGGACGATGAGGTCGGAGCTGTAGCTCCATACCTTGGACAATAAATAAAAACATTAAGGTCGAATGACCATTGCTTGTGTGAGTTTTAGGGTGTGTCAGGAACGGATGCAGATGGGACTTTGCGGGTTCTATTGTCTTACGCTTCTGGGGGAAAAGCTTTGTAGCTTTATATGACGATAACAAAAGTAATAGCACGAATGGAGTAAAGCTGAACATGTCTGAATCCGGGGGAAAAAAAGCGAATGTTGTTTCAATGTTAGGGCAGGCTCTTGCACCTGAAACTTTTGAGCCAACTCGCGAAGTTCAAGCCTTGTGGACTAAGGTCTATGACTTAATGAGAGAGGAGTTCGGTGAAGCTGTCTTCAGAAGCTGGTTGAAGCCGATGATGCTTCAAGCTTGTTATCACGGAACCTTAGAGGTTTCTGTCCCTACGCGGTTTATGAAGGACTGGATTCAATCGCATTATTCCGCGCGCATTCTTGAAATGTGCGTTGCTGGAAATCCAGAAATCAAGCGGCTGGAGATCGTGGTGGTGCATTCTCCATCTTCTACGGAAGCCTCTTCCACGCCTGAAAAACCGCTTAAAGCCAATGTCAATGAACTAGCTGAAAAGCTTGATCTTTCTTCTCCTCTGGACCCGCGGTTCAAGTTTGATAGCTTCGTTGTCGGGAAATCCAATGCGTTGGCTCATGCGGCCTCTAGTCGAGTTGTTGAATGCTCCGTGCCTTTTAATCCTTTGTATATTTACGGGGGAGTTGGTCTTGGCAAAACGCACTTGATGCACGCCATAGCGCATGAGCTTCGGGAAAAACGGCCAGAAAAAACCGTCATGTATCTGTCGGCAGAAAAGTTTATGTACCAGTTCGTGCGGGCTATCCGTGCACAAGACACCATGACCTTTAAGGAAATTTTCCGTTCGGTTGATGTTTTGATGATTGACGATATTCAGTTCATTGCCGGAAAAGATTCAACGCAAGAAGAATTCTTCCATACCTTTAACGCCTTGGTAGATCAAAACAAACAGATCATCATTTCGGCAGATAAATCTCCAGCAGACCTACAAGGCATTGACGAACGGCTGCGTTCTCGGATGTCATGGGGGTTGGTTGCCGATATTCATCCTAGCACCTATGAGCTGCGCCTTGGCATTTTGCGGGCCAAGCGGGATCAGATGCAAGCTGTGGTTCCTGATACGGTTCTTGAATTTCTTGCTCTTAAAGTTACTTCGAATATTCGGGAGCTTGAAGGCGCCCTCAACCGGATTATCGCGGCGGCAGATGTTACCAAATCCGAGATTACACTGGAATCAACTCAGGATGTCTTGCAGGATCTTTTGCGTGCGCATGATCGGCGGGTAACAATTGACGAGATTCAAAGGCGAGTGGCTGAGCACTATAATGTGCGTATGACGGATATGCACTCAGCACGGAGAGCGCGGAACGTGGCGCGTCCTCGTCAAGTGGCTATGTATCTGGCCAAGCAACTGACCTCGCGGTCCTTGCCGGAAATCGGCAGGAAATTTGGTGGGCGCGATCACACGACGGTTATGCATGCTGTGCGTAAGGTTGAAGAGCTGGTCGGTGAAGATCCTACCTTTGCGCAAGACGTGGAAATCTTACGGCGGAGTTTGACGGGGTAGGACATCAGCACATCCCAACACCCGCAAAATATAATTCGGAAGACCCTCGCTAGAGTTCCTTTAGTGGGGGTTTTTTATGTTAACTGTGTGTGGTCTAAAAAATTGGGCCTGTGGGAAACTGTAAAAAAACCAAGGAAGTCATTGGAAACCAGAGGGGCTGTGCTATAGTTTTTCCATCTCGAAACACAATTAGATTCAAGGTTTTTTAACAGAGGATTCCTTCCTATGAAATTTAGCATAGATCGCGCCGCGCTTCTCCGTGCTTTGGCACACGTCCAGAGCGTTGTCGAACGTCGGAGCACTATCCCGATTCTTTCCAATGTCCTGCTCAAGGCAGATAACGGAATATTGTCTTTGGCCACAACGGATATGGATATTGAAATCACCGAGGCGATTGCGGCGGATGTGACCAAGTCGGGTGCGATTACCGCACCGGCAGTGACCCTTCACGACATCATGCGCAAATTGCCAGATACGTCCAAAATCAACTTGGAAATGGATCCATCAGGAAGTTTTGTCACAGTCAAGGCTGGGCGGTCTGACTTCCGATTAAGCTGCTTGCCAGTTGAAGATTTTCCACAGTTTGGCGGAACATCTTTGCCAGTTGTTTTTTCGATTCCTGCGGCAGACTTGCGGGCTCTGATTGACCGCACGAAGTTTGCCATGTCCACCGAGGAGACCCGCTATTACCTGAACGGAATTTTTGTTCATGCGGCGGACAATGAAGGGGTTCCAGTGTTACGAGCGGTTTCTACCGATGGTCACCGTCTTGCTCGGTTTGAAATGCCTCTTCCAGAGGGGGCGTCTGATATGCCCGGGGTTATCATTCCGCGCAAAACAATTCTTGAGCTTCGCAAGTTGCTTGAAGAAGCCGCAGATACTATCCAAGTCAGTCTTTCCGAGAGCAAAGTTAGCTTTGCCTTCGATCATATTGTTCTGACCTCAAAACTGATTGATGGGACTTTTCCCGACTATCAACGTGTCATTCCAGTTGGCAATGACAAAGTGGTTGAAGTCGATCCGCGTGTCTTTTCAGGAGCGATTGACCGTGTTTCCACCATCTCGGACGGCAAGTCGCGGGCTGTTAAAATTTCTCTCAATGGCAAGACGTTAACACTCTCGGCAAATTCTCCAGATGCGGGAAGTGCCAAGGAAGACATAGAAGTTCAATCCGAAGCTCCGGCTCTTGAGATTGGTTTTAATGCGCGCTATTTGCTCGATATTACCTCGCAAGTAGAGGGTGAAGGATGCCGGATGACAATGTCTGATCCTGCTTCACCAACGATCATTCAGGACACAAGCGACCCCAGCTCTTTGTATGTGTTGATGCCGCTTCGGGTATGACCTGCGTCCATTCTTTGACTCTTCAAAATTTCCGTTCTTACAGGGAGGCCCGTCTGCAAGGATTGGCCTCTTCCTTTGTCGTCCTTACCGGAGCCAATGGAGCTGGGAAAACAAATTTGCTGGAAGCGGTCTCCTTTCTTTCCCCCGGGAAGGGCTTGCGCAGCGCGGATCTGCCGGAGGTTCAGAATAAATTCGGAGGAGAGATGCCGTGGGGGGTTTCTGCCATTGTTGAAACTGAATTCGGGCCCATTCGGATCGGAACGGGGAGAACCTTGGGAAAAGAACGGCGAGCTGTTCATATTCAAGGAGAAGCTGTAAAAAGCCAGTCTGTTTTGAGTGAATATCTTTCCTGTTTGTGGCTGACTCCCCAAATGGATCGTTTGTTCATGGAGGCATCGGCGGCGCGTCGGCGGTTTTTGGACCGCATGATCTTTGCTTTTGATGTGGCTCATTCGGGACGGATCACCCGCTATGAAAACGCCCTTTCCCAACGCTCACGATTGCTCAAAGAGGGAAAAGCTGAGCCGACATGGCTTGATGCGCTTGAACAACAGATGGTTGAATCTGGGATGGCGGTTGCCGCAGCGCGCGTCGAATTTGTTTCAAGGTTGGGGCACGTTTGCCAGATGCGCGGCGGAGCGGATTTTCCGGTTGCCGAACTTGCCCTTTCTGGTTTCATCGAAAATAAGCTGGGCGAGATTTCAGCCCTCAAACTTGAAGAAATGTTTTTGAGGTCTTTGGCTGAATCACGAGCGGGGGATGCTCTCTCTGGTGGGGCCTCCTTAGGGCCGCACCGCAGCGATTTTCTGGTAACCTATCATGAAAAACAAATGCCGGCTGGCCAGTGCTCAACTGGTGAACAAAAAGCCCTTTTAATTGGTCTTATTCTTGCGCATTCTGACCTTATTCGAGCCGAGCGGGGGAGGGCTCCTCTTTTGCTTCTTGATGAAGTGGCCGCTCATCTGGACGAGGCGCGGCGAGCCGCTCTTTTTGATGTTCTGGCAAGAAATGGCGGGCAAGTCTGGGTAACGGGGACAGATGTCAGTTTGTTTTCCTCTATTTCTCAGGAGTCCAGTTTTTTCATGGTAGAAGACGGTAAAATTTGGTCTCGTTAAGGCTCAAATTTCAGCTTTTCTGCTGGTCTTTTTGGGGCAGTCTGTTATAAAGAAGACTGTTAAAAAAACCGCAGAAAAATGCGCTTTTGACGCTTAAAAACCAAGTTAAAACTCAAGGTAAAACTCTCATGTCCGACGCTGCTCAAAACATTGCTCACGATCCCTCAGATTACAGTGCCGACTCAATCAAAATTCTGCGTGGTCTGGACGCCGTTCGCAAACGCCCGGGGATGTATATCGGCGATACCGATGATGGAACTGGCCTGCACCATATGGTTTATGAAGTGGTTGACAATGCCATTGATGAATCCCTTGCAGGCCACTGTGACGAGATCAACGTCATTATCAATGCGGATGGGTCGGTGACCGTGCGGGATAACGGGCGGGGAATTCCAGTTGATATTCACCCAGAAGAAGGGGTGTCGGCGGCTGAGGTCATCATGACCAAACTTCACGCAGGCGGTAAATTTGACCAAAATTCCTACAAAGTTTCTGGCGGTCTGCACGGGGTTGGTGTGTCCGTGGTGAATGCTTTGTCCGAGCATTTGGATCTTCGCATTTGGCGCAATGGTCACGAATGGTTTATGCGTTTTCGGGGAGGGGATGCCGAGGTTCCCCTGAAAGCCGTGAAACCCTATACGGGTCGCAGTGGAACTGAGATTACCTTTTTGCCCTCTCCAGCTATTTTTACGCAAACTGTTTTTGATTATACAACGTTGCAGGATCGTTTGCGTGAGTTGGCCTTTCTCAACTCTGGTGTCAATATTATCTTGCGCGATGATCGCGGTGAAGAACCCGAAATAACCCAGTTTCATTACGAAGGTGGAATTGAAAGTTTTGTTGATTGGCTAGATCGGAGCAAGACTGCCATATTCAAGCCATCGGTTTCCTTGCGGCACCATAACGAAGCTTTGGGAATTACCGTTGAAACGGCGATGGAATGGACGGATTCTTATCACGAAACAATGCTGTGTTTTACCAACAATATTCCACAGCGCGATGGAGGAACCCACCTTGCCGGTTTTCGCGGGGCTCTTACGCGGCTCTTGTCCAAATACGCCGAAGAAAACGGATTGACCAAAAAAAATAAAGACCTAACCATGACGGGCGAGGATATGCGGGAAGGGCTGACCTGTGTTCTCTCGCTTAAAGTTCCCGATCCAAAATTTTCTTCGCAAACCAAGGACAAGCTGGTTTCTTCCGAAGTTCGCCCCGTGGTCGAACAAGCTATCGTTGAAGGCCTTGGCACTTGGTTGGAAGAGCATCCTGTTGATGCAAAAAAAATTGTTTCTAAAATAATTGAAGCGGCGACTGCACGGGAAGCAGCGCGCAAAGCCCGTGATCTTTCTCGCCGCAAAGGCGTGATGGATATTTCCAATTTGCCCGGGAAGCTGGCAGACTGTCAGGAACGCGATCCGGCAAGGTCTGAAATCTTTATTGTGGAAGGGGATTCTGCGGGTGGTTCTGCTAAACAAGCGCGGGACCGAAAAAACCAAGCGATTTTGCCGCTTCGTGGAAAAATTCTAAATGTAGAACGGGCGCGACTTGATAAAATTCTGGGCTCTCAGGAACTCGGCACGTTGATTACGGCGATGGGGGCAGGTATTCATGAAGAACTGAACGTGGATAAAATTCGTTATCACAAAATTATCATTATGACCGATGCGGACGTGGATGGATCGCATATTCGGACTTTGCTTCTGACTTTCTTCTACCGTTATATGCCTGAGGTGATTGCACGCGGATATTTATATATTGCCCAGCCTCCTCTTTATAAAGTGAAGCGCGGAAACTCATCGGAAGTTTACCTCAAAAATGATGACGCGCTTGAGAATTATTTGCTTGAGGCAGCGGTGGATGAAATGATCTTCACCGATCATTCGGGGGCTCCTCGGACAGGGCGTGACTTTAACGATCTCGTTCAAAAAGCGCGGCAGATCAAATCAAGTTTGGTGGCTCTCAATCAACGAATTCACAACCCCCACCTGACGGAGCAGGCTGCGGTGACTGGTGTTTTTGACCCTAGCAATCTTTCTGATCTCGCCAAGGGACAAGAAACAGCAAAACTGCTTGCGCAAAGACTGAACGCTTTGGCTCCGCGCAACGAGAGATCGTGGAAGGTAGATGTATCAGAGGGAGAAGGGTTCTTTCTTCAACGCACGCTGCGCGGCGTGACGGAATCTGTTCGGATCACTGCGGATAGTCTTCGGTCTCCAGATGCCCTGCGGATACGGCCTTTGATTGATTGGATGAATGAAAATTTCGCTCATCATGGTCAGTTGCAAGCCAAGGGCAAAGCGTTGGGGGATGTTTGTGGACCGTGGAGTTTCTATGATGCGGTCATTGAATATGCCAGAAAAGGACTCCAGATTCAGCGATACAAAGGTCTTGGGGAAATGAACCCTGAACAATTGTGGGAAACAACGCTGGATCCGAATGTACGGTCTTTGTTACAGGTCCATGTGGAAGATGCGATAGAGGCAAACGATATTTTCTCAACCTTGATGGGGGACATTGTGGAACCTCGTCGTGAATTTATCCAGCAAAACGCTCTCAAGGTTACCAATCTGGACGTTTAATCATGGACTCGTTGTTGTCGACTCTTTCCGAGGTTGTTGGAGATGCTTTTGCCCAGCAGGGGCTTGATCCTGCTTTTGGCAAAGTGTCTATTTCGGACAGGCTGGATCTCTGCCAGTTTCAATGCAATGGAGCTTTGGCTGCCGCGAAAATTGCTCAGAAAGCTCCTCGCGCGATTGCCGATTCTGTGGTCTCTCTTCTTAAGAACAACATAATGTTTGCGAGAGTCGATATCGCGGGGCCCGGGTTTATCAACTTTGTTGTGCGCGACGAATATCTTAGCGAATTTTTGGGACGGGTTGCGCTGGATAAGCGGTGCGGTGTGCCCACCTTGAACTCTGGCGATACGGTCATTCTTGATTATGGCGGGCCAAACGTTGCCAAGTCTATGCATGTTGGCCATTTGCGCTCTAGCATTATCGGGGACTCAGTTCGCAGAATTTTGAGCTTTGCCGGATACAAAACCATCGGTGATATTCACCTCGGCGATTGGGGAACGCAAAACGGAATGGTCATTTCTGAATTAGAAATGCGCCACCCTGATTGGGTTTACTTTGATAAAAATTTTACGGGGCCATATCCTTCTGTGTCTCCAGTTTCGATGGAAGATCTTGAAGAAGTTTATCCTGCGGCTTCCAAAGCGTGCAAAGAAGATGAAAATCGTTTGCTTAAGGCGCAACAGGCAACCGTTGATCTGCAAAACAAACGGGCGGGTTATTACGCTCTCTGGCAGCATTTTGTTACGGTTTCTATTCTTTCCATGAAACGGAACTTCGAAATTCTCAATGTTCACTTTGATTTGTGGAAGGGCGAGTCCTCGGTTCACGATCTTATCAAGGGAATGGTGTCTAGTCTTCAGGAAAAGGGATTTGCTGTCGAAGATGATGGGGCTGTGGTTATTCCCGTTAAAACAAATGAAGATGACAAAAAATACCCGCCTCTGATTTTGTACAAGCGCGATGGGGCTGTTATGTACGGAACGACGGATCTTGCGACGATTGTCGAGCGGGTGCGCGATTTTAATCCAGCCAAAATTGTTTATGTGGTGGACCAACGTCAAAGCCTTCACTTTGAGCAAGTGTTTCGGGCGGCGCGTCTTTGTGGCTTGGTTTCCCCAGAGACAGAGCTAACCCATGCTGGTTTTGGTACGATGAATGGTCGGGACGGAAAACCCTTCAAAACCCGCGAAGGCGGCGTGATGAAGCTCGAAGATCTGATTGCGATGGGGGTTCAAAAAGCTGAGGAGCGTTTATCCGAGGCGAATATTGGTGCGGATCTTGGGGAAGAGGAGCGGCACGATATTGCCATGAAAGTAGCGGTTGCGGCCATAAAGTTTGCAGACCTTCAGAACGACCGGATTGCGGATTATATTTTTGACCTCGATAGGTTGACACGTTTTGAGGGAAAAACAGGTCCATATTTGCTTTATCAGGCTGTGCGGATCAAATCTCTCCTAGAAAAAGCAGGAGGGGTAAGAAGAGAGGCCAAAATTGTTATCACGGATGCGGATCGTTCCTTGTGGCTGTTGTTAACGGAACTTCCCGAGATTTTAGCTGTGGCAACCAAAAATTACGCACCGCATATTCTCTGCGATCATGCCTTTCGCTTGGCTCAGGCGTTTAGTGCGTTCTACGGGAACACACATATTCTCTCGGAACCTAATAAGGAGCAAAAAGAGAGCTGGTTGGTTTTGTGCCACTCGGTTCTGGCCCAGATTGAACTTTTGCTTGGCCTAACCGGCATTGATGTTCCGGAAAGAATGTAATAGACCCTTGCCTCTGCCTCGCCAGAGCGGGTTCTGCGAGAGGTCTAATGCCAATATCCTAGCGATCTATCAATGAATAGAGAAAGCCGTACCCTTCCGGAGAGGTCGTCCCTTTGACGCAGATATTGTTGAAAATCGTGTCACCTGCCGCAGCGGATACTGGGCTTCCGCTGCCTACGTATTTTTTCCCCTCTGCTGTTGAAGCAAAGGTTGATCCTGCATAGACCATCGTGGGAATTGTTCGGTCTCCGGTAATAAGGAGATTGATCTGCTCGCAAACTGCTTGGTTGACGTTTGCGACAACCGCGATGTCATTGCTGGCGGTTCCAATGGGGGTCCCCCCCGGGTAGGCTTTGAGAAAGTACCACATGGTGAAGTTATAATCTTCGGATCCAGAACCACTTAAAGAAGGGTCGCGGGCCTTTGCAGGTAAGACAATCCATTTTGTTGAGCGGGTTGAATTTTTGAAAATCTTACACATATCGCGTGTGGCAAAGCTGTAACCAGCAACGGTATCATTGTCAAAACTGATCTCGCTCTCGGAACACCCCTTGGCAAGAGCTTCTTGCACGCTGTCTCTGAGAACCTGAACATCACCGATAACTTGCGTGGCGTAGAGTTTGGCTGATTTATCGGTTGCGCTGCTTCCTGTGCTCCCTCCGCTTTTTGAAAAAGCGTAAGCAAGGGCAGCGAAGAGAATAATCCCGATAAAAATGTAAACGAGAATTCCGCCGCTTTCTTTGGTTGTACTAAGATCCATCTGGTTTTCCGTCATCATCTGATTGGAAGATAGACTCTCTTGCTTTGCGAGCAGCATCTTCAAGAATACCTTTTGATTCTTCATCAAGACGGACAGCCTCTTCAACCAAGGCATCCCATGCTTTTGGCGCGGCTTCTTCTTGAACGGGGGGGGCAACCTCTTTTTTGGCACCGAAAAATCCCATAGGATTCCCGCCAGTTGCTTTGGGGGCAGCCGCAGGCGAAGAAGGCGAAGGGGCAGCGGGTTTGACCTCAGGTTCATCAGGCGCGTTGGGGTCAATCGGGTGACTGAGACTATAGACCGAGGCCAAAGCCAAAATCCCCTTTTCAAGCCCTTGCGTTGAGGTTTCTTCTGCCAATTTTACGGCATCAACCAAGGCGGAAATTTCAGAAGATGTGGCGATGGAAACATCTGCCTTTTCAGCAGTCCAACCTTTTTTGACCATCAAGTCACGCAAGCGTGTGACGTTTGGTGTATGACGCAGTGTGGCCTCGTCAGGAGGAGGAAGCGAGATATAGCGGGTTACCCTCATGGCTTTGGCATGACCCGGGTTGGAATAGAAAAATTTAACTTCAACCACATTGTCGCCAAAAGCTATAATGGCTTGTCCTTCTTTGAACCCGCGAACGCCATCATAGGTGGCCCGACCGCGTTGTTGCAATCCAGCTTGGTGAGTGTCCATATAAGTGTGAGACATAGACCCAGCTTCGGAGGCAAAGCCAGAAACCTCGGCCACGAAGTTAGAACCGACCGTTTTTTCAAAAAATTCTTTGGTCTGGGTTGGATCTTCGAGTTTGCCGAAAATTTTGATGTTACAGTTAGCGGCAATCGAACGCGCTTCTTCTTTGACCCGCTTTTCAAGGGCTGGCAAATCCTGCGCCGAGAAAATAAGGCAGAACCCGAGGGACCGCGCTTGAGCCGCCATAACGGCCATACCTGCAGCGGTATAGTACCCAACTTCATCAAAAATCGTCATAAACGGTGTCGAGGAATGGGTTGGTTTGTTCTCAATGACGGTCGCGCTTTCCCCTTCAACGGTGGCCCCCAGAGTGGACCCCATCATTCCTTTGATTGTAGCCGCCACAATTTTACCGAGGTTCGCGGTTTCATCTGCCGATTTTTCAAGGGCAGGAATAAGAACGATCAGAATACGGCGATTCAAAACCACATCCACCATATCCACATCAGCAGCTTGGGAATCAAAGATGTATCCGTAATCATCCGCCAAGGATTGCAGGGAACGAGTGAACTGCATGGACAAATACCCATGCTGGGTTTTGGCCGTTGTTGTATCAATCATGGGTTGGTCAGGCCCCATAGGTTTATCGCGCCCTTCGTCATCAAAAGCGGCATCGACAAAGCCAGGAAGCGTCTCAAGATAGCCTTTAAGGCCTTTTCGCAAATTATCTGGCAAGGCTTCATCACGAGAGAGTTTGATAATGCTGCCCAAAGTTAGGTTTTGGCGGATAATTCCAACACTCATCGGAATTTCTTGATAATCCCGTTTCCATGTCATCACAGGCATCAAGGACCCAATCAAGGAAACCGCACGTTCTTTCCACATGGCGTTGTCGCCTTCGGCATCCGGCATCAAGCTGACAAGCATATTAGTTAAGTAAGAAGCAGACCCACTCGAAAAGGGGTTCATGGTGTTAGAAGGAGCCCTACGGTCAGAGTTTCCTGTCATATAGTTGAGAACAAGAAGATCGTCATCACGCCCAAAACGGCGGACCAAAGAAGAGAGGGACGACCACAAATCTGTATCAGCCTTCCCATCAATATAGACAAAACCGGAAGCCCATGACAGGGCATTGCTAGCCATGGATTTTAGACCTTCGGTCTTCCCAGACCCTGTAGTTCCAAGATAGAGAATATGAGTCCGCGCATCCGAGTTTCCAAACCAGACCTCGTCACGTTTTTCGGTATTGCCCAGATACATAATTCCTTCTGGAATCGAATTCTTGCTGCGTGGATCTTTTTGTTTTGTACCTATTGGCATTTTGAAAGATAGGGTGCGGTCCCGCAAGGACAGCCAAAGAGTAAACAAAAGGCCGAAAATAACCAACAAATCTGCCCAAGCTAACACGGAATCATTGAAGTTGATCCCGAGAGCCAGCATCAAAAGGACAACAAAAGAATGATCGGGTTTTTCAAGGCTAGCTGCAAAACGAGTGAGTATAGGGCGGGTGTCCCGCAACATACTCTTGTGTTGGACTACATACTTAGAGTCGAGAGCCATCTTCTTTCCTTAAACAACAAGTCTTAGGGACTTACTGCCCTTCTAAAAAATCATCAGCCGAAACGGGGGTTCCAGTTTGAACAGAATTAATAGTTGCGCGGGATTCCCCATTCGCTCCGATAGAAGAAGGAGTACTTCCGCTACCGGAAAACACAAAAAATACAACTAATGCCAGAAAAACGATTGCCAAGGCAGCAAGGCGAAGAATGCTTGATCGTGAAGTCAGGCTGTTGTGGTTGCTCGCAGCATAAGGAATGGCAGGAACAGGGTAAGGCGAAACAGGAGAGTCTCCATTTTCAGACCCCACCGCGGCATGGGCATAAGGTCGTAATTGACCATGTGCTCTTTCCATGGCAGAAGCAACGGTTTGCAGGGCTCTAATCGCTTGGGCTTTGGTGGCGTAGGGGGCCATTTCAAGCACGTCTTGCCGCGGAGTTTTGAGAGTAAGATGGCACGTTCCATCTTCTTGTTCGCGGACTTCAAGAGCCGATGTGCGGCTTTGCCCCAGTTCCATCTGCCAGACAACAGGACGCAATGCATCCGGCAAAGACAAAATCAGAATACCGTCAACAACTTTGGCAGAAGGAACGAGTTTTTCAGTCATAGATTTCGAAATCCTTGGTTAACTTTGTCATGGATCAAGTCCCCTTCACTTTTTTCACGCCACGTTTTCCATCTTTGCCGTAGGCCAAAGGAGGAATAGGACGTGCGTTCGGGGAAGCGATGTATTCTGAAATGGATTTCACCGCATCTTCCATTTTTGGTCTAGGAATAGGACGTTGTGTTGTCTTTTCGGCCTTATAGTGACACATCGCCCCTAGGGCTTCCATGTGATAGGCCTGACGGCCAAGATTGTTGAGAGGATACCAAAGTGTGCGGTCATATCCACGCAGCCAAACGAATTGAGCGGGGGCCAGAACGCCTCCTTCTTCACGGGCTGTGGCGAGGGCACGCAGCATAGCGGTATTCTCATAGGCGTGTTGATTGCATTTAGAGAGAATTTTTCCCGACATATCACGGTTTTTCAAAATAGAACGTGCTTCGCTCAGAAGGCGGGAATCAACGCGAAATCCTTTTTGAAAAGTCCAGCACGCAGCGAGGCGACCAAGCATACTGTCACTCTCAGCCCTTTTGCGCAAAGACTTGAGGCAGAATGCGGCCAGCAAAATCTGCCGATAGGGCTTCATATGCAATGGCCCTTTCCATGGAGCACCCAGTTGTTTGCTGAAAGCTCGCGCTGCTGCTTCGGCATCTACTTTGCCATCGGGAACAGGGACATCGTAATAAGCAATCCATTCTTCGGGCCCCAGAGCTTCAGCGAAGGAAGGCAATTCAGCGGGAACCGGAGCCCCCGGGGGGCGGGGTGGTTGAGTTGAAGGGTTAAAAGAAACAAAAGGAGCAATAGGAGCAAAAGCTCCAGATTGTTGCTTGATAAGGTGGTTAAGGTCTAGCACGCGCCGGAACTGAGATTTCGGACCATAGAACAGAGCCCAAAATCCCAAAATCAACAAAATAGCGGTAGTTACGTATTTGTAGGGAGTCATAGCCGCAACGGAAATCAAACCCATTGCATCGTTAGAGAGCTCCTCCTTTGGTGTTGCTTTAGCAGACTCATAGATGATCTTGAGCGGAACATTGTGCCCGTTATAAGAAATCATGTATTTTTCTTCGTCAACGACTAGAGACGCAACCCACATCTGGCCAATTCGAAGCCAGCGGACGTTATCTTTGATGTTCGTTCCTTGATAATGCCAGAAAAGGGCGAAGACCCCGGCAAACAGAACCAGCAAAATTGCTACACCTCCCGCAGCGTCACTGCCTGTACTTTTCTTATCGGACAAAAGGAACCACCCATAAAAACTGAAAAAGTTAAAGACACCTCAAGCAGGGATCAGACAAACCAACCCTGCCTAACTTTCAGATAGGATTAGCAAATTTTCAAAAAAAAAGCCAGAACGGACTGCGTTAAGGAAAGGCTTTTCAAAAAAGAAAAAATGAGTATGATGCAACCTGCTTCGCGTTGGTTCTTTGGAAAAAACGAGGGGCAAAGGGTTAATTTTGGTGCGCCGGCATAGCACAGCGGTAGTGCAGCGGTTTTGTAAACCGAAGGTCG